>CAZNUT010000006.1:292-38986 GCA_964576365.1 uncultured Gammaproteobacteria bacterium | reverse complement strand
TTGAATCAGTACCACGTCACTGGAGCAAAGCGTAAGGGACGTGGGTATCTATTTTTTCTTATTATTAAGGATTTTCAAAATTATATGGTGGCTTTGTGTCTGGTCTTGGTCTAAGTAGCGCTTTGCGTTTTGTGGGATATTCCTTACCTAATGCTGTGTTAATATGCTCTAAACAAATTTCTTCCCCACACGCTGGTCGATGTCGCACCATTCCTTCATCATTGGGAGGATATTCTACGACATGACCCACCCAAGGTTTATCGGGTAACCAATCAAATAATGTAACTGCAAATACAGCCTCTTCTTTCCTATCAGTTTCTTCAAAATAAGTGAACACTTTTTGTGGATCATAATATCCATCAGGAGCAATTCCTTTGAAAAAAAATGCAGCACCAACACAATTTGGATCATCATCCATGTGATAAATTATAGCACAATAGAAGATATTGACAGCCAGTGTTTGTTTTTCACGAGATCTTTATCGTTTCCGGCATAATCGAGGAAACCATTTGCTGTTTTCATCTCCGACACAGGTTTCACGAAAATCATGCGGATTTTATTTGGACTTTCATAATAAATCAATTCTGTATCTTTTTTCCAGATGATACGTTTATCTTTTTGGACTGATACATTAGTCATTTCAGCCACCGTTTCTTTGTCCACCAGACCTTCCACACTTTGCCAATTGGCAGATTCATATTCGAGAAAGAGATAGGATGAGGCTTCTTTTTTAAGATTAAATTTATTTTGAAGCTCGGCAGTTTTTGCGGGGTTGAATCCATTATGTTCGTAGATAAAGCTGCCACGTGATGCAAATTCACGAGTGCGCCAGAAAAGTTGCGGGTTGATTTTTTTCTCGGCGACAATCTGAAGTAACATACGGTTGATCAGATATGAATTGAATTTGGGAAGGACGTATGTTTGCACTGTGGGTTGCAGAATCAGGAAGAAAAAAAGAGTCAGAAGTATTATACTGAGTGGCATCATGACCACTCTGCGTTTTAAAAATGTGATGATTTGGCTCACAATCTGTATTATATCACTCATTCTTGTTTCAGATTTTTTATTTCATTCTGGTCAGTCAGTAGCTTTTGACGCTCCTACCCATATTTCAAATATTGCTCAGGTCTATGGTGCACTCGCAGACGGTGAATGGCCTGCACGGTGGGGAAATGGATTTGCTAGGTATGGTATGCCGATCCCTATCATTGCTCAACAGGTCACGTCGTATCTAGGCGCTGTATTGACTATTGCGACGCACAATGTGCTCATTTCTTATTACGTCGTGATGTGGCTGGGAGCATTACTTTCAGCCGCGGCCATGTATACACTCCTTCGCAAACATACAGACGAACTTCCTGCACTTGCAGGGACAATCCTTTTTCACTTCGCACCGTATCGCATCATGAATGTATACATACGCGGTGCTTTGCCCGAATTTTTTTCTACTTTTTTTATCATTCTTATCATGCTGAGTCTGCATAAGGTATTTGTTGAGAAGGATATGAAAGGGTATTTTTTTCTCATATGCTCTCTCACCATGCTTCTTTTGACTCACCCGTTTATGGTCATTGTAGGTGCATTTGTCATCGTTCCCTATGGGGTATATCTTTGGCTCAAAAGTAACATGTCACTTTGGCGTATGGTAGTTGCTTTGGCCTTTGGGATGCTCATGAGCCTTGCGCTCAGCGCGTACTATCTCGTCCCTCTGTTTGTTGAGATAAAGTATTTTTATTATGGTCTTGCCAAATCACATTTTGTAGAAGGTCATTTCCTTTCGTTGAATCAATTTTTAGTTGAAAAATGGTATTACTTTTATAAAGGAGATATTTTTCCCCGAGCTCATCTGCACACAGGTGGATTTATTGAAGGGATTATTTTTGTTGCCTCAATAGGATATCTGATAGTAATGTATAGAAAAAAACAATCAGTTTCGATGTTGATTTTTTCTCTTATTATCAGTGGACTTGTCATTATTTTGTTTACTCAGCCGGTGACAAGAGCCATTTACGCCAATACACCATTTGGAAATATCCAGCACCCATGGCGTATGCTATCGGCGTATATTCTCATACCTCCTTTTCTTTTGGCTCTTCTCCTCCAAAGGCTTTCAGTTCAAAAGCAAAATATTATCATTTTGATCGTGGTCATTTTTATTGCCCTCATGCGCTTTCCTCAGCTTTATGGAAAAAATTATACGCAGCATCCTTTGAGGTCGTATTTTGTGACGGATTACAATCTGCATGGACAGGTGATGAATACGGTCTGGATGGGAAATGAGCTTGATTATCCGCATCGTCAAAAGCAGTACGGTGTGGTAGAAGGGAAAGCTCATGTATCAAGTGCTCGCGTGCAAAATGCAAGGCGGGAGTATCAGGTGGATGTCCAAAACCGGGCACGATTTGTCGACTATACATTTTATTATCCTGGTTGGAAGCTTTATGTCGATGGCATACCTACGGAGATTCAGTTTCAAGATCCGAATTATCGTGGTGTAATCACATACTATGTTCCCGAAGGAAAACATGAGGTGCGATTGGTATTTGAGGAAACGCTGGTAAGGAAATTTGCAAATGCTATTACGTTATTGTCAGTCATTGGATTTGGCTTTGTCTGGATGTTGAGAAAGAAAAAGTATATACGCAATGTATTATGTGTTTGAATAAGTAGGTATGTGAAATAGATTCCGTCAAGGATTCATTCCTGTCAGCGTGCACCCTTATGCGTGAAATACACAGTACTTGTTTACAAATACCTATCTTTTGTATACAAGCTACGCGTTCAGAATCATATGCACACTGTCAGATTCCTTTCTCCTTGCCACCTATTTCATATTTAGTACTTTATAACCTGCCTACTGGCAAACTGGCTTGATATAGTTAATAAATTTGAGAGAGTTTATAAACATACGCATGATACGACAGTTTAAAACGTGGCACGTGTTTGCTATCATTTTTTTTATTGCTTTTATGGTCCGAGTTTGGGCACTCGGGTCTTATCCCCGCACCTTTCAGGAAGACGAAATCCTGAGTGGTTATGTGGGGAGATATCTCATCGCAAATGGTATTGATATCATGGGCAACCGTTGGCCGCTTTTGTATTTTGACAAATTTGGTGACTACTATATCATCGGGCCGATGTACCTTGTGGGCATTGCAGTATCTTTATTTGGAAATCATGAGTGGGTAGTGCGTTTGCCAGCTGCACTGCTTGGAGCCTTAGTGATAATGCCGGTTTATTTCATATCCTTTTGGGTATTTCGCCGTCTCCTTGCTGCTGCATTGTCTACATTATTTGTCGCGTTATTACCCTGGCATATCGCACTTTCGCGCGGTATGGCAGAAGGAGTGATTGGTATTACTGTTTTTCTGGGTGGACTTTATTTTCTTATTCAATCTGTAGAGCATAATGATAGAAAAAAATTATGTATAGGCTCTTTTTTGCTCTTTCTTACCTACTGGATTTATCATCCATTTCGTCTTTATACCCCGATCATTTTTTTACCTTTACCTTTTCTTTTTTGCATACGAAAAAACAAGGCATTTTTTTATTCATTCGTTGTCACCGTGGTATTTTTTACTGTCTTGACAATATACATTGCCTCAACACCGTGGGGTAGCGGCAGACTGAAACAGACCTCAATTTTTAGCGATCTTTCGGGAGTGCAGATGCGTATCCAGCAGTCGATTTATAATACAGGTGAAGATAAAATTACGGAAGCGCGCATATTTCACAATAAAGGAGTAGGGTATTCACGGGAATATATCAGACAATACCTTTCCTACTTTTCTCCTGAATTTCTTTTTGTCCAGCCAGTGAGCGAATCCCGATATGATGTACCGGATCAGGGATTGCTGTTTTATACCTATCTTATTGGATTATTGGTAGCCGCTTGTACGATCTGGCGAGGAGATGCGAAGTATCAGTGTAGATTACTTTATCTTTTTTTTCTCATTGTACTTGCGCCTGTTCCTGCAGCATTTACATACTATGGTTCGCCCAATGTACATCGGAGTGCACTTCTGGGAGTTTTGCTGGTCATTATAAGCGCATATGGATGGATAGTTTTGTTTGACACGCGTTTCAAAAAAATTATGTCTTTTGTTTTTATTGTGTTGTTTGCTGCTGAATTATTGTACTTTGCACATCAGTATACGACTCAGGCAGATGTGTATACCAGTTTGAGAAGAAATGACGGATTTAGGGAGCTTGCTCTTTATTTGAAAAACGAACATGACAGATACTCAACTGTTTTTGTGCCCGCAGAGGGCAATACGGCGCTTTATTATCTTTTTTTCTCCAATGACTTTTCTCCAAAATATATTGGTAAGTTTGGCTCAGATGCTCATATTGAGCGTATCGATAACATTGTCTTTGTCAAAAATTCCTGCGCGACAGAAGTATTATCGCCTGAGAGAAGTGAAAAAAATGTACTCGTGATCAATCGTCATAGCTGTGCCGAGCCAAAGGAGCTTGAGAAAGTGACTGAGATAAAAGGAGTGAGTGCGCTTTTGGGATTTAGGCTATATAAACGATAAGAAATAAGCGGTAATTCAGTTTGCATAATTCTTAAATCTTTTATCAAATCAGGCGGTTTGTGATTTTTCTTTTCAATTTTTCCCCCTTTGACAGTAGATTTTTTGTGCTCATCCAGTGTGAAACTTGGTGATATCCAGATTTGATCCAGTTATCAGCGGCTACTGGAATATCTTTTTCTTCTGCTTTGTATCCACGCATCTCCCAGACATAAAAATACACGATAAATTTATACACCATTTGCAAAAAGGCCAGCAGGAAGCCATGCATACCGTCACGATACCCCTCAGCCGCGAAGTACCGACTCACAAACTCCTGCATACCTTCGTTCATAGCTTCGTGCAGTTCATATTTTTTTGAGCTGTGATATTTTTGCGTTGCTTCTGTTTTGGCGTATCGCATCATCCGGCTAAGAAAATCATCAAGTGATTCGTAATTATGATGCTCAATGGCGTATTTTTCTTCTGAGGGGACTATATATTCTTTGCCGGAAACTTCAGGTTGTGCATGGAGACATATGGGCCATACCGCGTGGCTTTTATGAAATACCCGTATTTGATAATCCGGCCACCAACGGCTATGCTCGATCCACTTTTTCAAAATGATATTTTTGCGCGGGATGCGGAAATAATCATAATCAGAGGCATGTTTTTTGATAATATCTGCAAGGCTCGGCGGGATCAATTCGTCACTATCAAGAAATAATATCGTATCATGCTTTGCGTATGTTTTTGATTTTTCACGGATTTGTTCGATGTAAGCGACAGGTTCGCTAAGTTTTATTATCCTCACAAATGGTAAAGACGCCACTTCATCCAATGGTGATTTCTCAAGACCTAAGTCAAGCAATATGACTTCTGAACAGAATTGGACAGATTGGAGGCTTTTGACAAGATGAGGGGATTTTCCTGATGCTGCGATGATCGCTGATATTTCAGTCATGGCGGATAAGTGTGCGAACTTCTGACACGAGATTAATATGAAATATATACCGAAGAAGTGCAATATACAAGACAGCTCCTCCTATAATACTTAGAGTCAAAGCGCTCAGGTCGCTGGTCAAAGCTCTTATCAAAATGATGAAAAGGCTCATAAAAAGAGACGAAACAAGTGGCGGGATGATTTGCTGACTGATGTTTATCGTTATATATTTTTTGGAAATAATATAGGTATAGATGCATGTTAGTGAAAGTATCACGAGCGTCAAAGGATAGCCTATCATTCCAAAACGTATTGAAAGAAATGGTGTCAAAAGCCAGGTGGAAACAGTAAAAAATATCATGAGATAAAACGATATTCTGATTTTGCTAGTGGCGTTAAATAAATTGATGAAAGGGCTGGAGTAAGAAGAAAGCAGGGCAGAGAGGCAAAAAAGATAAAAAAGAGGAAGGGCGGGTGCCCACTTACCGTACTTCGGGATGATGTCTACTACAATATCAAGAAGTAGGACGGCGCCTGCATACAGGGGCAAAAGGATCATAGTTTGATATCTCAACGCAATCTCCATCATACGAGATACTTTTTTTTGGTCATCCTGATATCGTGAAAAAACAGGAAACAGGATTTTATTCACATTATCCATGATGATTCGTATTGGCGCTTCTCCCCAGCGTTTTGCCCAGCCGATAAGACCCAAAGCGTCAAGTCCCAAAACTCTACCGAGATAGATAATGAGCAAATCATCTTTGACAAGAGCCAACAGTGTATTGGTTTGAAAAGGTAAGCCAAACGAGAGGAGGTGTCTGGCGCTTTTCATAGATATCCCAATTTTTGGCATCCAGGGTGAAAGAATATACATGAGAATAAGTCCCGCCAATGATCGTACAAGCAATGCTATAGTGAAACTTTGAATTCCAAGTCCATACAAAGCTGCGACTGACACCACCACATAAAATAGGGTATTTTCGACCCCTTGTACGAGAACGATTTTTTGAAACTGAATCTGTCTTTCCAGAAGAATGGATGGAATTGTTTTGAGTGACGAAAAGAAAAAACTTATGAGAAGTACCACATATAGTTCGACTCCCTCGGGGGGGAGATTGTACCACCACTGGATAAAGCCACGGAGCATAAAGCCCGCACTGAGTAACACTATAATCATTATTTGTTGAATAGTGAAAGTGGTGATAATGTCCTTTTCATCAATCTCTTTTTTTTGGACAAGTGATGCTGCAAGGCCGATATCAGAAAAATAATTAAGAAAAGAAAGCGTTGAGAGAGTGGCGATGTACACACCAAATGTATGAGGCCCAAGCATATAGGTCAGGATGAAGTTTGCGATCAAACCCAAAAAGGCAGAGTATCCGCTTTGAAAGAAGAGGCTTGCAAGGCTAATAAGCGAATTTTTTTTATACGAGTGAGTTGACATGTTGTTTTTTGTTGATTCGACTAAGTCGTATTGTCATTATAACCCACATGATGAGAGTGATAAGAGTACTTATTGAAATCAGATTGCTGTATATTTCTACAGGAGTTTGTTTATACGCGATTTTAATTGAGTGAACTTTATGTATATCGATTAATGGTCTTCCCAAAAGGTCGAATTTTTTTGGCACGATTTCTTTACCGTTTACCTTTATTTCCCAATAAGGCATCCAATGCACTGGAATGATGTACTGTCCATTTGAAATGTTTTGGAGACGTTTAAGTTCGACTGTTTTTTTGAAAGTTTGTCCATCTTGAGAAATGACAATCTTATTTTCGTTTATTTGGGAGATATTGCCCTCAAGCGACCTCCAATATTGATAGTGAGTTGAGATGGGTAAATATTCGGGGATGTTATAAGCTGCTTTTGTGTGTACATATTCTTCAGATAGATACTGAGAGCTAAATTGTTCCTCCGATATCATTTGCCCATTAAAATATTTTGCGTTGATTGTGATGACGTATATCGCGATAAGAAATGGCAACCATCTATATATATGTGATGGAAGTTGTGAAAAGAACCATCCGGCAAGATATGTACATCCGAAAAGTGCTATCAGTAAAAATCGCCAGGGAAATTGAAATACTGAAAGCCCGAGTTTCCAAACAGGGAAAGAGGCTTGAAAGGTAAGAAAAAAGGATCCAAGAGTTATGAACATAATAATACTAAGGATATGTTTGTCTGCATTTGATTGATGATTTCGGATATGTGTCAGGCCCAGTGGCGATCTGAATACGTAAAGCAATGCTCCTGCAGTAGCGCAGATCAAGAGTACTTTTCCCAGCATAAATGACATGCCATCAATGCATCCGTTCATCGAACCGCCAAAGCCCCACTGAGACGACCAGATTTGCATAGGGCACAGAAAATGATTAGCAAAATGAGTTTTGGTAGCGACCTCAATCGCATGTGTGAGTGAAATTTCTACATAAGAAGGTATAAGAAAATATGCTGAAAGTAAAAATGAAAGCAATAAGGATATGATATTTCTTAATTTATTTGGTAGAACAAGTATAAAAGAGCCGACTATGATTGCTGCGACAGGTGAAAGTGCATTATGAGCTGTGAAAAGCAGAGAAAGAATAAGTACATTTATCTGACCGGCAAAACGGTGATTGCTCATCAGGCCGGCAGCAGCCAAAGGAAGTAAAGCAAAGATCCACATTTCGGCAAGATTTGCCCGAACAAATATTTCAGAAGCTATGTAGGGCGAAGAAGCATACAAAAGTCCAGATGCTACACCAACTGGTAGATTATCAGTAGTTTTTTTGATGAGCCAGATCATTCCTGTACAACCTATTGTCAGAGCAAGCGCATAAGTGATTTTTAACGCCTGAGGAATTGAAAATCCGATGAGATGGATCAGCGAACCAATCCAATAGGCAGTGGGTGCATAATGATTAAAAACAGGAAAACCAAGTCCATATGAAAAATGAGGAGCTATGCGTGGCGGCAACATACCGTTTTGCAGATTAAAAGCAAACTCAGAGATGCGAGCAGCCTGAGTAATATCATGACCGGTCCAGATCGTGTCAATAAATGGATTGAGGTTGCGAAGTAAAATAAGCAGCGTTATGGCGAGACAGATAAAAAGTGTAGCGTGTAGCGCGTAGCGTGTAGCGTTGCTTTTTTTAACAATTTCTCTTTTGTATTTGTTTAGTAAATCGTATTTAGGATTTAGTATTTTCATTAGTCATTCTTAATTTTTCTCTCTTCATTATGTTATTTCGTAAGTTCAAAAAGATATAGAGCTTTGTCGCTATTTGGTTTTGGATATTTTTTCACATAGCGCATTGGCCATTCTTTCGGAAATATTTCCCGATGGGAGAATACAATATAAACATATGCACTTTGTAGGTCAGGTTGGGTTTTTATCAGGCTTTTTTCGTCAAGTGGCCATTCTCCACGGATTTCGATATTGTCGCCATCCTGAAGATATACGTCAAGCACATCCGCGACAAGCCCAAAGTTGCCCTCTGCGAGTATAATAACTTTTTTTTCTTTGGATTTTTCGCGAAGAGTTGCCATAAGATTTTCAGCTCCCCAAACGGCGGTCACCCCTTCTATGTATTGACCACGATCAACCTCAGGAAAACTTGCTTTCGCCGGATTAAAAATGAGAGGATAATCAAGTGTTAACATACTGATGAATAAAAAGAGGAGAAACGGTTTGATAAGCAGCTTTCTTTCCATCGTACGTATGAAATAGACTGCCCCAATAACAAGCAGTGAAGCGTTAAACAGAAGATATCGTGGAAAAATAACTTTTGCAAAAAAAGCGATTGCAATAAAAGGAATAATAAAAAACATCATGAGATACAGAAAAAGGCGTTTGTCATCCCGATATAAATATACAAATCCAGCTATGCTCACCGGTATGATAGCCCAGCCGGCCTCCCATGCGATATATTGCGGAATAATTTTTATATTGTGAGAAATTTGCGAAAACGGATCGGCAAGAAATTCGCTAAATGTAAGTACAAATGTAGTATTTTTCATTGCTACATAATGAAAAAAAGGTGAAAGTCTTTGGACGTTGTAAAAAAGAAGGCTAATGGCGACAGATATGCTTAAGAGTAAAAAATAATTTAATGATTTGTGAAAAATAGTTTTGAGCTTTTCACCAGTAAATAGAAGAGGGGCAGTGGCTGCAGCAAGTAAAAAGAGCCTGGAGGATGATTTGGCGAGTAATGCAATTCCTCCAATAAATCCCAGAGCAAATGCTATATCCGGTCGCATTGTCCTGGCGAGTACAATGGACAAAAATACGATCCAGATAAAGCCAGCATTTACCGCAGAGTCGACAAGTGCGATGCGATCATAAAAGAGAAAATATGGCAAAAAGAGATAGAGAAATGCGCCTAGATAGGCAGATTTTTTACCCCACAGATACCATACAAAAGAGGTGATGCCAGAGAGAGCTGCAAAACCAGCAGCGACTGAAAACATACGTCCCGCAAAAAGTGCATCCGGCCAGAACAGTTTGAGAAAAGGGATTGTTGCCCAGGTCTGCAGAGGTTGTCGTCCATCGGTAACTGAGATAAAGCGCCAACTGGCATCTCGCCAGGCCACTTTTGCCCAGCGGATATATATACCTTCGTCTGAAAAGATCGGCCAATGAGTCAGATTTATCATTCGAGTCAGAAAATACAGCATTACTAGGCTGAGTAAAATCATCACATCAGAGCGAGTGATGTTTTTTCTGATCCAGCTTATGATATCGCGATAATCGAACATAGGTTGGTTTTTCAAGTTGGTAAAGTCTTAACGTTTATAAAGTTCGTAAGTTAGCAGCTCAGCGACTCAGCATCTCAGTTTAATATGTCGTTATAATTTTTATATTAAACACCCTGTCTAGCTAAGCGGGACAACCCTCTTTTAAAGATGGGATTTTATTTACAAACAGCTGAGATGCTGGGTTGCTCAATGAGCAATTGGAAATTGATAATTGTTATTTGGAAATTAGTCATTCTTCATTCCTATATAGATATACATTATCAATCTTTTTCAGAAATTGGTATCTTTGCGGTATGACGAGATTGGTTGCGTCATCTTTATATATCGCTATACAGCGTTTGGACTTTTGATCATTTACAAATGTTTCAGCCTGATCAAAGCTATACAAATACTCTACACGTTTTCCGTAATAATATACCATAGACGGGTGTTCGCCCCACCAGGTAGTAGTAGTTATTGTCAGACCAAGATTTTCCAGAGTGGCTATTTTTTCTCGTTCTCCCGCCCCGACGAGCATCCCGAGGCTATTACACTTTGTTTTTGCATATGTCGCCACTGCGTGGTGGGTATCGTAGGATGAATACGCTGAAAGATGTAGCTTTTTCACCGATATTGCCTGGTAATTAATTGCGCACATGGCAGCTACAATAACAGAAAAATAAATGAGTTTATATCTGCGAAGTAACGAAATGCCATACACCATAAGAAACGCAAATTGCGGGATATACGGATGGCTATACCAGAAAATTTTTGTCTTTGTGAGGTTGAGAAAAAGAAACCAGGGGAGGAGATATAAAGCATGAAGCAGTTGTTCGTTGGTGAGCAGTTTGTCCCACCATCGCCATATGACAGCAAAAAGTCCGATAAGTGCAAGCCAGATATATTTGTTGTATACCTGTACAAGCAAATCGATGTAATATGTCCTCAGTCCAAAATGTGATTCTATGGAGGCAGTGACACGCCTCATATGGCTTTCGTATATGTGTTGTTGCCAGAATGTAGAACCGTACAGTACAAACATGGCCATATACCAGAGGATAGGCACAAGACACTGCAAAAGGGTTATTTTCACTTCGGCGAAGTATTCACCTTTACGGATTTTTTTGCGGTAAAACTGATAGCTCAGAAAAAGCAGCATGATCGCAGGTGCATAAAAGCCGATGAGAGATTTGCTCATCACGGCGACTATCAAAAAGAATAAGCGTATTCGTGGGCGGTGAAAAAACAGTATATATCCCAGCCATCCGGCTAGAAGAAATATATCAATATTGAGTACAAGAGCACGCTGCAAAATGATGGGAGTCCAAGCGGTGACGATGGTGACAAGCGTACTGAGCCATGTTTCGCGGACTACCCGGTAGTACAGCATATACACCATCCCCAATACCCATGTCGCGATGAGAAGAGTTACGATCCGGGTCGTGATTTCAGGCAGAATACCGGGAGTAAGCGTCATGATAAGGCCGTAAAACAAGGGTACCAGTGGTGGTTTATCCAGCCAGACGTCGCCGCGCCATACAGGGATATGCCAGCTTCCTGTCTGAATCATCTCTTTTCCTACTTGAGCATATATCGACTCATCCCAGTCAAAAAAAGGCAGTGGGCGGCTTATGAGTAGGGTGGCATAGAGAAAGAAAAAAAAGAGTAAAAAGATAAGGACGGGATAGTGCTGTCTCAGTTTTAAAATCATGTTTGTCTTGGTATACTAGTCAGACTTTACAATTTTATTACATTATATGATAAAAGAAGCAGGAAATGAGATGCGAGTGATTGAAGCGCCTCATTTCGAGGGTGCTAGATATGATCGCATTCATCGAAAAAAGCAGGGTGGTGCAGGAGTTTTGTACTATGATTCAACAAGACAAGTGCAAGTTCCGTTAGGTATATCTGATACGGTGGCAAATTTTGCTGTGAGGATGCATAATGGCCTTCACACTTTCGCAGGAAATCTTGGTGTTGAGGATGATCCTCTGACACATTATATGTCTGAAACTACTCATCAAGTGACAATGGAGATCATTAATGGTCTAGGTGAGGAATGATCATCCAGTTGAAGCAGGTAACTATTGAAGCTTAGTAGGCAAGACACCTTTTACCCTCTTTTCAAACTGATCCTGAGGATATTCAAAGGCGTGGGGGAAAATCTGCGTTTGGTAGACAAAGTATGTCCGAGCTTCGTATAGAGCCGAAACTGTGAGAAGCAGAATCACTGCCGCAAGGATCATGTATCTGGACATTTTCACTTCAGTTATCGTCGCTATGCCCCGTGCCGCTATATACACGACGGCAGGTATACAGGTGATCGTGCGCAGCATATTTGGATTTTCCCATGGATATGTGAGAAAGGTTGGAATCAATGAAAGAAAAAAGTATGCAAACATGACTTTTTCAACAAAATGTGGCTTACGAATAATGATTATGAGTCCAACCAGAAAACAAAGCGCGACAATAGGATTGAGTGCCGGTTTGCCAGGATAATTATGTCTCCCGTTCATATCTCCTTTTGTAAAAAACATAAGCCCCATGCTTTTCAGATTTTCTCCGGCAAACTCCAAGCGTTTTGCGTATGAGAGATTTTCATTGGTGAAAAATGCAAGTTGCTGATAGCGAATGTCCGTATTGCTAGATAAGTACAGTGTGAGGGGAAGAATACTCATCACAAAAGGGATAGTAAAAAGCGCGATGTACGCAGAAAGTTTTTTTATATTGTTGCCGATCGGTTTATACTTGAATATTTCATATATCAACAAAATCGCAGGAATGAAGAAAAAGAGCCTTCCGGGAGTATAGGAGTTATACGCTAAGCCAGCTGCCAATCCAGAAAGCGCAAGTGCCAGTCGAGCGTGACTTCGTAAAAAGCGTATCATCATCCAGAGCGATGTCAGCTCAAGAAACAGCAAAAAACTCGCTTCAAATGCAAATCGCGCAAAATTAAACTGCCACCTCATCCCCGCAAAAAGGAGAGTTGCCGCCAGCAACACGATGATGCTTTTGCGACGGCCCCATTGGTATAGTTGACAAATTTCATAGATGAAGCCAAACATCATTACAATAGAGGCAACCCCAAATATTGCCGAGGGTAATCGCAAAGCAAATACACTTAATCCATATTGTTTGATTGATGCCAGAAGGATATAAAAGTAAAGTGTAGGGTGGCCGGTAGCAAGAGGACTATAGGGAGTGTAAGGCTGATCCTTGAGTGAAAGAGCTAGTTGTGCAAACTCTATCTCGTCAAAGCTCACGTGCTGAGGAATCGCTGGAAAGCGATAAAAAATGAGTATTGCGCCCAACAACAATCCAGCAATTAATATGCTGCTAATGCCTTGGATACGAGTTTGTGATGTCATACCATTTGATGAGAGCAATATCGCGTAATGCCTCCCAAGATGATTTTACAAAAGTTACGCGCTTAGTTTCTACATGTCTCCATGTTACGGGTATTTCCTTGATTTTGTAGTCTAATCGGCGTGCGAGAAATAGAAATTCGAGGTCAAAACCTGCTGACACCGAAGATCCGGATACTCCTGTTTTTACTCCAAACACTTTTAAATGCGAAACAATTTTTTGAGCAGCTGTTTTTTTGAACAATTTGAAACCGCATTGGGTATCGTGAATGCCGTGAAGTCCGATGACAACGCTGCGTATGAGTATCATGCCTAAAGCCATAATTCTGCGAGTGAGGGGAGCCCCTTCGCGATTGCCTTTTCGTGAGCCTATCACTATTTCATATCCGTTTTGAATCTCAGAAATGAGTTTTTCGGCTTCATCAAGAGGAGTTGCCAGATCCATATCTGAAAAAAACACAAAATTTCCTTTACTTTCCTGTATTCCTCGTAGTATAGCCGCAGCTTTGCCCTGGTGTTTATTTTTCACCAGTCTAAAATGAGGAAAAAAAGCAAGGTATTTTTCTTGAATAATATAAGCAGATTCATCTGTAGATCCATCGTCCACGATAATCACTTCTACAAATCGTTTGTCCCGTAGTGTGTAGTTACCGATTTTGTCCAGTACACCTTTCTGAATGTTTGCTTCTTCGTTGAAGCAAGGCACAATAAGTGAAATCTGCATAGGTTTACGAAAGTACTATTTTTTATGAATGATTTTATATATTATACCACCGGAAAAGGGGAAAGAAGTGTCGATTTTCTTGTCATAAAAGGCCGCAATCTGCCAGTGAGGGTCGTCTACAGGTTTACAGCCCGTTTCAAAACACACCACATAGAGTTCTTCAGCTTGCTCAGGTGATTCCTGCGGAAGGAGCGTGATATCCGCAAGCTCTAGAAAATATCGGAAATGACCATCCGTCTCTGTTGTGGGGAGAGCAACCATCTGTATTGGCTGTTTTTTGACATGTGGTTTTATTTTTTCAGCAACGTGTTTCGCAAAAGTGATCTGATTATTTGGCGGATAATAGAGAAATGAATATCGTTGACACTGAATGAAGATAAAAAGCAAAGTTGTACACCCCACCACGATATATTTTATGCGGATATCTTTAATGAGGTATACGCTATTTGCAAGTATCAGATAAAAACTCATGTACACCGGTCCGAAGTAATGAAAGTGTCGTGGGCTTTCTAGAAAGGCAAAAATAAGGATATATAGAACAATGACGCTTGTATGTAATGAGATCAGCAATGAGGGCTTTTTTTTCCAAGCAAAAAAGCAGGTGCTCATCAAAACAACAAACAGGATGAGCGCTGTAATCGTCGCCATTTCTATTCCGAGCGAAAAGTTCATGAATTGATTAACAGTATCCGTCAACCTTGAAATATATGAACCACTGCTCGTTATTTTTCCTTGTGTAAAGAGTGCTATGAAATTATGTGTATTGAGAAAGTCATGCCGTAGATCAAAAATAATAAGTGGAATTGAAAAAAACAAAAAGGCTCCAAATGCGAGGACGCATTGCTTCAAATCAGGTAAAGATGATTTTTTTTTGAAGATAAAAAATAACAGATGAATTCCAACAGGAACGCTTAAAATGAGGGCAAGATAGTGCAGTTGAGTCGATAGAGCGAAAAATGATCCAAAAAGCACGGCATATAAACGCGATCTTTTTTCAATCCAGAATACAAAAAAAGTTATCGTCAAAAATCCAAAAATAGGCAGCAGGTTGGGATTCCACGAAAAACGGGAAAGTTCAATCAGTATTGCGGAAAATGTACAAAAAGTAAGAAAAAGAAGTAGTGATATTTTTGACACATGCGGTTTGAGTTGAAAATATAAAGCGATCAGGCCGACGATCGACATGCATGCAACTCCATAACCAAGTCCTACAGGATTAAAGTTAAATATCAGCAGCCATGGAGCAATAAAGTAATAATAAAAAGGACCTAAATATACTCCTCCTACTGAGCTTGGGGCGCCAATTGCTGGAAAATGTTTCAAAAGAAGAATGTTGCGGATGATCGAAGCATCTCTACCCTGATCACCTAAAAAAGTAATAAAACCGTCCATATTCCAAAGACGCAGTATCACAGCTGAAATAAGAAGAAAAAGCAGAATTGTATATAATTTTTTTTTGTTTGACATGTGAGTGGTACAATACATCATGCACCGTCTTTTATCCTGGGCAGATATAGGAATTATTATAGCAGTAGCTATCGGATCTGCTTGTATTGTCTACATACCATTTATTTTTGGCTTACTTCCTTATCTCGGTTTTTCTGAGGCAAAAAGTGGCATGGACGTCATGTATCAAAATTATGATGGTCTTCTGTATCTAGTTCCTGCAAAAACAGGATACCTTCCAGAAGCCATTCACAACCTGCGACTCGAAACCAGTTTGCCCCCTATTTATTTTGCGGCCCATTTACCTCTTTATCCGATTTTGATTTCAATTTTTGCACCTGTAATCGGTTGGCTCAAAAGCATGGTATTTGTGACACTGATCAGTTCGGTAGGATTAGGCGCAGTATTTTTGGCATTTGTTAGGAGGTTTGCACTCACTAAGCATCCGTTACTTCTCACTTGTTTGCTTTTATTTTTTCCACGACTTTTTATCGTTAGACTCATTGGAGCGCCTGAATGTCTTTTTTTACTCCTGATCGTCTCGAGTATCTGGATGTTTGAGGAAAAAAAATATCTGCTAGCAGGTCTCCTGGGCGGACTTGCTGCTATGACCAAGATACCCGGAGTGTTGCTGTTTCCCGCATTTTTGATTGCATATTTTGCAGAGCATAAAGTGCACAACATATTTGAAAAAAAGCATATAGGTGTTATTTTTTCTTTTTTGTTTGTTCTGGCAGGATTATTTTTAGTATTTAGTTATTATGCGCTTGTGTATGGAGATTTTTTTGCGTATTTTCATACTGGCGGCGTGGTACCTATGCCATATCCGTTTTCAGTTTTTCATACAGAAGCTAAGTGGGTAGGTACTGCATGGCTGGAAGATATCATGTTGCTTTTTATTTTATATCTTATTGCCACTGTGCGACTGGCAGAGAATAAGCTTAAAAGTATGTATTATTTTGTTGCGGTTTTTTTAGGTGCGTCATTTTTTGTCCAGCATCGGGATTTATCAAGATATATGTTGCCGGTTGTTCCTTTTGTATGTATTGCGTTTGAATCCTTTCTTACGCGTAAAAAAGTTATCATGGCTCTTTGTATTCTTATACCTGCGTTATTTTTGTATGCATTGAATTTTCTCGCTTTCAATATTCTTCCTGTATCGGATTGGAGACCGTTTCTGTAGGATGAGGTAGTTTGTTAAGTTTATCAGGTTTATAGAGTAGCTTTTAGCTGGCTAGGTTTTGGGTGTAAAGTGTTAGGTTTTAGCTTATTAGCCCTGCCTGCCTCTGGCAGGAATTGTTACTTGGTAATGAGCAATTCGTTATTGGTAACTTTCTACTCTTTGATTCTCTTCGTGTAATTTTGAGTTACAATAAAAATATGGGTACAATTTTTGTATGGATAAAAAAATGGTATGTAGCCCTTCCTCTCATTGTAATAGTTGGATTTGGGGCTTATTGGTGGTTTAAATCTCGCACACAACAATCACTTCCTACCTATAAAGTACAGCGAGCAAATCTCAAACAGACACTGACATTTTCTGGCCAGGTTGAGGCTGGCGAGACAGAGTCCTTGCATTTTCAGTCAGGTGGCAGACTTGTGTGGCTTGGAGTAAAAGAAGGAGACACTGTCAAGAAAGGTCAAGGTATAGCTTCCTTAGATCAGCGCCAACTGCAAAAAACTATTGAAAAATATCTTAATAGTTATGAGATACAAAGAAATACATTTGATCAGACCCGGGAAGATAATGATCAGCTGACTATAGCACTTTCGCAAGAAGTGAGAGATAGAGCCCAGCGAATCATCAATAGCGGTCAAAGTAGCCTAGATAATACTGTGTTGGATGTTGAACTTCAGACAATTGCAAAAGAATACGCTTATTTAATATCACCTATTGATGGCGTTGTGACACAAATGGATGTCAAAAGTCCTCAAACCAATATAACAGTGACAGATACCTTTACTATTGTTAATCCGTCAACACTTTATTTTGCACTTTCTGCAGATCAGACAGAGGTAGTAAATTTGGTTGAAGGTATGCAGGCAAGAGTTACACTTGATTCGTTTCCGGACGAAGCAATACCTGCGGCCGTTCGCTCGATTGCATTTACTCCACAGGAGAACGAAACAGGAACGATGTATGAGGTCAGGATGGATATTGAGCCTTCAGCGGAGCTATATCGAGTAGGAATGACGGGAGATGCTGAATTTACTCTCAAAGAACGTCGAGACAGTATCAGTGTGCCACCTGAATACGTGGTCGAAGAAAAAGATACTTATTTTGTTTACAAAATGGTTGAGGGTAAGGCTAAAAAAGTCCCTGTAATCGTAGGTGATGAATACGATGAAGGAAGAGAAATAAGACAGGGAATTAAGCCAGGAGATGAGATTGTTATACCGGTAAAATAAGCGTCCATATGCTTGAGTTGCAACATGTATATAAACACTATCAAATCAATCAGGAGGTCGTATTTACTGCTTTGACCGATATTTCTTTGCGTGTGGAAAAAGGAGAATTTAGTGCTATCATTGGGCCTTCGGGATCTGGTAAATCTACCCTCATGCATATTATTGGCCTTTTGGATCAACCAACAAGCGGAAATGTACTCATCAATGGCAAAGACACTGCTCGATTAAATGATAACGAGCTGTCTTCGCTGCGCAATACGTTTGTTGGTTTTGTATTTCAGCAATTTAATTTGATCAATAAATTGACCGTGCTTGAAAATGTTTTGTTGCCGACTGTGTACGCCCGTTCTTCGCTCGCATATGACCCCACGAAGCGAGCGATGGAGTTGCTTGATCGGTTTGGGATCGGATCAAAAGCTCATTCGCGGCCAAACAAGATTTCGGGTGGTCAGCAGCAGCGTGTTGCTATTGCACGGGCACTTATCATGAATCCAGATCTTATTCTCGCAGACGAGCCGACAGGCAACCTTGACACAAAAACAGGAGATGAAATCATGAAGTTGTTAAAAGAATTGAATCGTGATGAAAATCTTACCGTGCTGATCGTCACTCATGAGCCGGATATTGCCCGCATGACGGGACGCGAGATCAAGATAGTGGATGGAAAACTCAGTTAGATAGTTTGTAAAGTCGTGTAACGCGCAACGTGTAGCATGTAGCATACAACAATCTAATTATGTAGGTTTTAGGTTTAAGGTGTAAGGTTATAGGTTACAGGGATTCAGGGATTTAGTTACATTATGTATGCGAAATAGATTCTGTCACTCGTTTATCCTCCCATCAGTGCTCGCTCACTTGGTTCGCTGCGCGCTGTTGGGAGCCCTCTACTCGTGCCACCTATTTCGCATAAATATCGATATTAGATATTGGACCTGCCTGCCGTAGGTAGTCATCTTTAGTTAAAAGTGAATAGTGAAGAGGTAAACGGTTTCCTTTTGCAAATTAAAAATTAAGATTAAAGAATCGAAGAATAAACAGAATTCGTTTTCCATCATTCTTAATTGATCAATGGATATTAGATATTAGAAATTGGAGATTGTTACTTGGACCGGCCATAGGCTGGCAGGAATTATTCAGTAATCAATGTCATATTTATTTTTTATTATCAAATCTGCATTGAGGGATTTTTCCCGCAATAAAAGCAGAACATTTCTCACATCACTTGGTATCCTGATTGGCGTTCTTGCAGTTGTGCTTTTGACTGCTTTTGGCCTGGGGTTGCGTCTATTTATCGAACAGCAATTTGAAAGTCTTGGTACAAATTTATTGAGAATTGTGCCTGGTCGAGTACTTCAAAATGGTAGTTTTCGAGGTGGCGGCAATGCGTCTTTTGGAACTATTCGTTTTGATGAAAAGGATGTGCTGAAACTCAGCCGGATACGAAATGCGAATTATGTAGTGCCTGTATTTTCAAAAAGTATCACGGTGCAGTCGGGTGGCAAAAATGAACTAGGAGACATGTATGCGTCCAATGAAAATATATTTTTAGCGCTTAATTTGAAGCCCGTGAAAGGTGTTCTTTTCACCAAACGGGATATCGACAAGCGCGCTAAGATCGCTGTGCTTGGTCCGAGTATCGCGGAAAAACTGTTTACCGTGAGCGATAGGGCAGTGGGAAGGACTATCAAGGTAGAAGGTCAGACTCTTCGTGTTGTTGGGGTGCTTGAAAAAAAGGGTGGTGGTTTTGGCGGGCCGGATTTTGATTCGTATGTATATGTGCCTTATAAAACAGCGTATATGTTTAATCCTGATAAAAAATTTATCGCGCTTATCGTTCAGGCAAAAACAAAGGAGTTGATACCCGAAGTAAAGCGCAGCATAAACGATGTATTATTGCGAAGATATAAAGAAGATGATTATTCGTTGATAGAACAACAGGAGTTGATCTCGGCTATATCCTCCATTTTTTCCATGATAAATACGGTGTTGGTCGCCATTGCGGCTATCTCTTTAGTTGTAGGTGGGATCGGAATCATGAACATCATGTATGTGAGTGTCACGGAGCGTATCAAGGAGATTGGGATAAGAAGAGCTATTGGCGCCCGCAAACGGGATATTTTATTTCAGTTTCTGGTGGAATCCGTGATTTTGTCTTTGTTTGGTGGGGTTGCTGGTTTGGTACTCTCGTACATCATTGTGTTTTTTGTGAAGCAGTATTTTCCTGCATATATTGATTTTGCCTCTGTCGCACTGGCGCTTGGAGTTTCCTCGGCGATCGGTATCATTTTTGGGGTTTTTCCAGCCAAAAAAGCTGCAGACCTCTCGCCGATCGAAGCGATACGGTATGAATAGTAAGTAGCAGCTCAGCGAGTCAGATGCTCAGCAACTCAGCCCTTCAATTGTACAGAGGCTCAGGTCTTTAGTAAACAGTAATCAGACGACAGCATACAGTCTCTTACGTCATTGCGAGGAACAAAGGGACGAAGCAATCTGTTTCATACGTCAATCCCGACTTGATTCGGCCTGCCGCAGGCAGGGATCTTTAGTTAAAAATGAAAAGTGATAATTGATTAGCCTGCTGAGTCGACAAGATCCTGTGCAAGCGATGTGAGGTCGGGCTGAGAAGTATTTGCCAGGCTATCAGCCTGAGCTCTAAATCCTTTTTCCCGCGTTAATACTTTATATTGATCAGGGTTTCTCGTGAGAACTTTTGCGGCTGTCTCTGACCCTACTTGTATTGTTTCGTCAGTGGGGAGAAATCGAAGTTCGATAGTTTCTGTTGGGTAATACATATAAATTATTTGTTAATATATTAATTTTTACGAGTTGATTGCATTAATTATAATGCCGACACGAGCCGAAAAGTGCTCGTTTATTTTTTTAGGATCGACATCACACAGTTTCCCAACATATGTACGAGTTTGTGCTTCCAACTCTTGAAAACCTTTACCGCCCGCTTCATAACAGGCCATAGCTTCAGCCTGAGTCGCAAATCCTGGTATACCTTCGGGTCCATGTTCACCATCCATTACCTCAAAAAAAGCGTGTGAAGCGTATCGCAGGCATCGGCTACCCGGGGATTAAAAATATCGACAGTGCTTCGCGAATCAATCATGTCTGTCACTTTTGAGTGTTGTTCTTGAGTAAGTGTGACTATCATATCTTTTGACATAGAGGACAGTAAAATGTACCACGACCTCCGACAACAGACCGTACAATTTTTGTCTCACATCTGAGACAGGGAAGGCCGGTGCGATGGTAGACTTTGAAATGATTTTGATACTCACCTTTTGTACCGTCGGGAAGAATGTATAGCTCATCTTTTGCAGAAGATCCTTTATGTTGAATTCCCTCTCGAATAATTGCGAGAATACAGTTGTACAGTTGTTTTACTTCTTGTTGTGACAATTTGTTTGCAGATTTCCCCGGGTATATTTTTGCACCCCAAAGTGAGTCGTTTGCATAAATATTGCCAATACCCGCCATAGAACTTTGATCCATAAGTACTACCTTTATCGGACGGCGAGTATTTCTAGTGACAGAAAATAAATATTCTGGAGTAAAGTTGATCTCCATTACATCGGGAGCAGTTGGTTTACTTATCTCTTCTTCAATTTTCATCCAGCCAAATTTGCGCATGTCGTTAAAGTAGAGGCGAGAGTCATCGGCAAAGTACAGAATAATCCGAGTAGTTTTGGCAGGCAGTATTTGAGAATTGGCTCGAGGAATAATAGTAGGAAAAGTCGTTTTTGCCGATTGTGCAAAAAGGAGTTGACCGGAAAGTTTGAGGTGAAAGCTGACTGAATATATTTTATTTGAATCCGTCGCAATATCGATCACACATGTTTTTCCATACCGTCGAACCTGTTTGATCAAGCTATTTATGAGTAAAGATGTGTCGCCGATTGCCATTTTTGACTCTCTGACTTCTACGGATTTGATCATCTTTCCCGTTAAAACAAGCTGAAGATGATTTTTGATCGTTTCTAGTTCGGGGAGCTCAGGCATATCCGTAAGGGTTAAGATCGTTCTTCAATGAAGGTAAGTATGTTTTTTTTGAACACGTCAAATGAGTAGTGCTCTGCTGATTTTTGCGCGGCTTGTTTCATCGCTCCCAATTTTTTAGTATCAAATTGCTCCAACTCTCTGATCTGTGTTCCCAAAGATTCGACTGATAGTTCTTCATACAAAAGTCCGTTTTTATCATGTTGCACTATTTCTTTCAGTCCTCCTGAAGCGTAGGCGATCACCGGTACTCCGCGAGACATAGCCTCAACTGGTGCAATACCAAATTCTTCGTCAACTGAAGCGAATAAAAAGGCTTTTGCGTGATAGTATATTTCATCAAATTCGTCGTCGCTTACTGAATTGAGAAATGTTACTGTGGGGCCTGCAATTGAACGGAGATAATCAAGTTCGCGGCCAGTACCTATGATTTTCAACTGAAATCCATATTGGTTTGCTGCATGAATGAGGATGTCTACATGTTTTGCACGAGCGAGACGAGAGGTTGTTATGTAATATGTGTTACCTTCGTGTAGCGTGCAGCGTGAAGCGTGCAGCGTTTCTTTTCTTAACTGTTTACTGTCTTCTGTCGTCTGGTTGTTGACTTTATAACTTGATGAACTAGTTTTTGGAGTCACTGGTGGGTATATGACATGCGAGTCCCGTCGGTAAAATTTGGCAATGCGTTTTTTTGTTTCTTCGGAGTTGGCGATAAAATAATCCGGCCTTTGGGCTGCTACATAATCCCACATGCGCAAATCGTGATTGATAAGATGTCCATATAGTTTTATCGGCCAGTACTTTTGCCACTCAATCGCTGTCTCGTATCCATATAGATAGCGGGGCGGGTGGTGAAGGTATACGATATGCAGGGTTTCCGGTCGGGTGATAATGCCATGAGACATGCATGAACCAGAAGAAGAAATCACCAGATCGTACTCGCTAAAATCAAATGCTTCCCAGATATAAGGCGTGAGAAAACGAAGAGGTGAGTATAGACTTCTTACAACAGGAATTTTGTCGAACCACGAGGTGATGATATTCCAGTTTGCAAATAGATTTTGGTGTCTGCCGAGACTTTCCGGTTCATATATTGATGTGAAAACATCAGCCTCAGGAAAAATTTGTTTGAGAGCCACGAGAACTCGTTCGGCGCCACCAAACTCACGCAGCTGATCATGTACCAGTGCTACTTTTTTTGGCATGACATATTATACTTGAACAGTAGACAGGTATTCAGTAAACAGTAACCAGACGACAGTCAACAGTTTTTTTACGTCATTGCGCCTGCCTGCCGGTGGGTAGGGATCCAGATCCTGAATCAAGTTCAGAATGCGTTATGTTACATTAGAAATTGGATATTGGTAATTGTTACTTGGAAATTAGTCACTATTTATGTCTTTCTGGCAAGCGATTATTCTCGGTATAGTTGAAGGAATTACCGAATTCATGCCCATTTCTTCTACTTTTCATCTTATCTGGACAAGTAAATTGTTTGGCATTCCCCAGAGTGATTTTACAAAGCTTTTCGAGGTGGTTATTCAAGCAGGTGCGATTTTGGCAGTTGTTGCTTTGTATGGTCGAGAGGTATTTACTGACAGTAAAACTTTAATCAAATTAGTCATTTCGTTCGTCCCTACGGCTCTGGTAGGTTTTTTGTTACATTCTGTCATCAAAAATGTCCTTTTTGAACAGTATGAAGTAAGTATTGTGGTTTTTATCCTTGTAGGTGGTATTTTTTTTCTTGTCGAGCGATTTTTCAATTCGCAAAAATATACAATCGAAAAAATGAACAAAAGTGATGCGTTTTTGATTGGTTTTATTCAGGCATGCGCAGTGATGCCTGGGGTTTCGCGAGCAGGAGCGGTGATGGTGGGGATGATGTGTATGGGTTATCGTCGTGACGAGTCTGCAAAGTATTCTTTTTTGCTTGCTGTGCCGACCATAAGCGCTGCTGCATTTTATGATTTTTATAAAATGCGCGATATGTTATTTGTCCAGCAAGATGGCATATTTTTACTAGGTCTTGGGTGCTTGGTCGCGGGAATCACCGCTTTTTTTAGTGTCAAATGGCTGATTTCTTTGTTAAAAAAATATACATTACTTCCCTTTGCTCTTTATCGGGTGGTTGTTGGTATAATACTCTTGCTCGCGGTAAGCTCCCGTAGCTTAATTGGATAGAGCATCGGGTTCCGGACCCGAAGGTTGGAGGTTCAAGTCCTCTCGGGTGCGCAGATTAGACTTTAGACGTTGGACATTCGACTTTAGACTGTAGTTTTTTGGAGGTTTCCCGATTCGCACAATGAGGCTCATCGGGACTAACTCACAGTAATTCCTCACTGCGTGTCGGAAACTGTGAGTTGAGCAAGTCCTCTTGGGTGGGCTGTATTAGCCTATAACTGTTAGCCCTGCCTGCGGCAGGCAGGTGTTAGGTTTTAGCTGTTAGCTGTTAGTTTTGTCATGCTGAGGCGCAGCCGAAGCATCCAGTTATAAAAGTGGATTCTTCCCCTCCGAATCGGAGGGTCAGAATGACGATGATACCTCGAGGCTTGCTTCGGGGGAGAATCATTTGTATAAATATAAAAGTTAAAATTGACAGATGTCATTTGACGATTTGATAGATGGCAATCTTTCGCCTCAACGAAGGGTCGCACCGAGGTGTGAAAAATGTACGTGTCCTACATGTGCAGATGGACAGTGTGCGGCAGATGCTTTTTACGCTGTTGGTATTCATTGTGATTATAACCTTAAGGATTTTTATACATCTACTGCACGGTTTGCGATTACCTGGAACTGTACCAACGCAAAAGGGTTGCTGACAGAGATTGAAATAGCTACTAAACAAATGTTAAACAAAAAAAGTTGAGGTGTGAAGCGCGTAATTACAACCTTCTTCATGTATATTTTTTTGAGTTTTTTTCTATTTTGATGAGTAAATTCAATAGACATGTGTTTATGACATCTGTAATGTGAAATATTAACATGGGTCTTGTCTAGATAACAGCTCTAAAACTGTTATCATAGACTGTAATGACAATAAAAAAGACACTCATAAAACGTTCAAAGATTTCAAAGCAGCAATTTAAGCTCATAGTAAGATGTTTTTGTGAAGACTTTACCGCATATCAAACAAGTAAGATTGTTGGCGTAAATAGACATACTGCCGAACGATACTTTACGAGTTTTCGTCACTCTATACTCTTTGATTCCTTCAAACAAGAGAAGAAAGTAGGAGGAGAGATTGAAATAGATGAAGCATACTTTGGTCCCTCAAGAGTACGTGGTAAACGAGGACGAGGAGCAGGAAGGAAGATTCCTGTTATTGGACTCTTAAAGCGTAATGGGAAAGTATTCGTAAAGATTGTGACAAATTGTACCAAGGAAGCTCTTTTGCCAGTCATACGAGGAAGAATACTGACGGGATCACTCGTGTATACGGATAGTTGGAAATCATATGATTCCCTTATTCTTTATGGATACAAACATAAGAGAATCCATCACAGTAAAAACGAGTTTGCTCGAGGCAAAAATCATGTAAATGGCATTGAGTCTTTCTGGTCATTTGTGAAACGAAGACTTCAGAAGTTCAATGGAGTTCGTAAGAATCAATTCTTGCTATACTTGAAGGAATCAGAATGGCGATTTAATGAAAGAACACAATTGAAACAATCCTTATTACAGATACTTAAAAATCAGACTTATAGTTAGTAGTTAACTAGACTAGACCCTTAACATTTACGTTTTTATATTTTTGATGGAAAATACACATAATTCCAAACAGTTATTGATCATTTCGAGTATTGCTCTCATCACCTCATTTGCCACATTGGTGATGGTTTTCAGCATGTATACGAATAATAAAATAGTTTTGCAGACATACGCCAAGGACAGAGAGGATAAAAAAGCGCATGATGAGATGAAAGCCGTTGCTTCTCAACAGACTACTATGTCTCCGGATATGGCAGAAGGTGATGAATTGATCGTAAATTGTACAAGTACTCAGATCGCATCAAAGATGATACAGGCAAATAGTATGAGTATTGTCTGCGGCAACTGGAATAAAAAAGATTCAAAAGGAAGAGGTGGAAAAAAAAGACCAAAAGCCTACAGATGTACAGTTATCTGACTCTCCTTCTGAAACACCTGATCCATCCGAGTCTCCAGAACCGTCTGAGTCTCCTGATCCTTCGGAATCACCAGAACCATCTGAATCGCCAAAACCATCCAAGTCTCCATCTCCTCCACAATCAGTATCCGGGACGCCTGCACAACAAACAGGTGATGTTACTATTCAGTTACAAGGACAGAATGGATTTAATCAATCAGGAACAGTCACATTCAAATCAATTTCTTCAAACACTGTTCGGGTGGATGTCAATGTAGCTTCATTGGGTACTGCGGCTCAACCTGCCCATATTCATCTGGGGACGTGTGCAAATCCAGGAGCTGTAAAACATGCACTTACAGATGTGGCTCAGGGTAAATCTCGTACCATCATCAATGCAAGTCTCATTGATATTCTTTCCGGCAACCTGATTTTGAATATTCATAAATCAGCTGCGGAAGCAGGTGCCTATACTTCTTGCGCTCCTTTGAAGATATAAATAGCAATTCGAAGGTGATTGGACATAAACGGGATGATCTGAGGCCTGCTGGGGTGTATAATATTCCCGTCGGAATATAAAATGTCTCAGGGCCTGTAGTTCAGTTGGTAGAACGCCGCATTCGCATTGCGGAGCTCAGGGGTTCGACTCCCCTCAGGTCCACTGTATTAGCCAATAGCTATTAGCCCTGCCCTCCGAATCGGAGGGTGTTAGCGATTAGCTTCTTAGCTGATTAGCATATAATGTGCAACTTATTACTATTTAATATTTTTTATGACTCATTTAGAGGGCGAATCATTTTTAGAAACTCAAAATAGTATACAAACACCTTATGTTGAGTTGCCGGGGTTTGGTAAATTATTTGCTCCAATACCTCATGCTGAAGGTACAAGAGAAGCTCATACGTTTCCTCTTATTGCCCCATTGTACGCAGATGTAGAATTAATTCTTTCCGAGTTAAATTTACCCGTTCCAAAAGAATAAGATGAGAAATAGTTTGGTTGTAAAAAAGATAAGAGGCTAATTTTTATTTTTTTATGTCAGAAATTGATGGTTCTCTGTCACCCGGACAGAGATTATTTGAACAATTGTTGCACGTAGCAACAGAAAATACACTGCATCCAAAAGCTGAATTGACCGAAGAGGAGCGAGCTCATGCAGTGGGTAATCAACTTCCCCAAATGTATGCTTTTTTGGATGCGTCCGGCGTATTTTATGAGATCATGGAAGATGAAGCTACAAGAAGAGGTTTTGAGACAGCCGAAGAGATGAGGTTGGCCATGGATGAAATACGAGAGGATGTCAAAAAGATACTACCTGAGAATGAATGGAATACATATTTTGATCCATCATAGCAGTCTTTTTTTCTATTTTAAACTTCATATCCCTTCCACTTGATTTTAGCTCGAGTTCAGGATGACGACGCTTTAATGTTAGATTAACAAATCTTATCGTTTTTAGTGCGGAGAGGTATAATCTGGACTATGCGTATTGGGATAGATCTAGATGACGTACTTGCTGCCACCGTGCCCGCTCTCATCGACTACCACAACAGGACATTTGGCACAGCGTATGTGCTTGATGACTTTTTTTCCTATGAATGGTGGAAGGTGTGGGGCGGGACACGGGAGCAATCTATCCAAAAAGCCTTCACGTTTTTCACATCTGCTGAAGGTCTCAAAATCCCTCCTATTCCTCTTGCTCTTGATCGCGTTTCACATCTTGCCAAAGATCACGAACTTCTCATCATCACGTCCCGCCAGCAGGAACTAACCGATATTACTCACAAATGGATCGCCACACATTTTCCTCATATATTTCAGGAAATCATCATCACCAATCATGCCCAATGGTCATTTGGTGGCACTTCGCGGACAAAATGTGAAGTTTGTATCGAAAAAAAATGTACAGTGCTCATTGAAGACAATTTGGAGTATGCCAATGAATGCGCTGAATATGATATTCAGGTTTTTTTACTTGATTATCCTTGGAATAAAGGCAAAACGCACTCGAAAGTGAAACGGGTGAATTCGTGGAGTAACATTAGGTTCTAGGTGTCAGGTTTTAGCTGTTAGCGATTCAGGGTTGCGTGTATTGGATCATTACGTCATTGCGAGGAGCTATCAATGAGCGACGAAGCAATCCGTTACTTCGTCACCCTGAACTCGTACCCATTGCTGAATAACAATCGAGTACCTGCCAGCCGGTGTTAGACTTGAGACTTTAGACTTTAGACTATTGACATTAGATATGAGAAATTGGAAGTTGTTACTTGGACCTGCCTGCCGGCAGGCAGGAATTAGATATTGGTAATTCAACTTACAAATTGGCTTTCGATCTCTCGTACCCCGCCGAAGGCGATGAGATCCGGCACGATATCCTCCTTCTTGAGCATGATGGCCGGCGTGATAGTATATTCACCAAAACGATCGTTGATCGCGTCAAGCGCACGGCTGATTTTTTTTGTTTTCTGTTCATCTTGAGCATTATCAAAAAGATTTAGCTGATCTTCCTGACATTCAGGAGAAAGTTCGTAGCATGAGACCCCCATTTTTTTAACTATTTTGTGTTGTGGTTGTTGGCTAAAAAGATGTTGTGCGGCTTCAAATAGTTCGCTTGTCGCGTGCATACGACGTCGCATCATCTGTCCTTTGTGCCAACGAGAATGATCCTCATATAAAAGACCCACATGAATACCTCGCGCACTCAAACCATGGCGCCGTAAGCGCCTTCCCATTTTTTCGCACAACTTCATACATATGCGTGATAAATCATCAGGATCGCTGGTTTTTTTGCCAAGGGAGTACTCCTGGCCAAAACTTTTACGTCCAAACTCATGTCTGTCTGTCTCATATCCACGCAACCTTTTGTACCAGGCAATACCATGTATGCTTTGAAACACTCCAATTTGCAGCAAAGATGCTGGCGCAGCAAGAAACTGGAGTGGTGTGATGATGCCGCACGCATTTAATCTCCGTTCATAACCAACGTTGATGCCGTGAAGGTCAGTGAGCGCAAGGCGCGAAAATACAGAATGAATATTTTTGTGAGAAATGAGTTCCAGTCCGTCTGGCTTGGTGAGTGAGGCTGCAGTTTTTGCCCAGAATCTATTGGTTCCTATACCTACACTGCATGAAATCCATTCACCGATTTCTCGACGGATACGTTGTTTGATCTCCCGTCCTATCTCAAGAAGTGGTTTTTTTTGGTAAGTTTGCTGAGAATCAAAGTGCAATACCGCTTCGTCGATAGATTTGGGAATAACATCCGGGGAATATTCTTGTAATAACGTACGAAACTTCATATGTACATCTCGAATCAGTGCAGTATCTGGTGTACGTGCAATGAGGTGAGGATAGAGAAGTCTCGCATCTCGGATAGTCATTCCTGTCTTTATGCCATACCGTTTTGCTTCTATAGAGGGAGAAAGGATACATCCTTTTGGAGTGGTGTATGCGGCGATCACTACTACTTTGCCCCGGAGGTGAGGAAAGGCCTGTTGACATATCGTAGCAAAGCAGCTATTGATATCGATATGCATGACGAGCGGTTCGGTTTTGTTCAGGGGTAGTTCCATCCGCGACCTCTTCCAGTGTCCATTGTAATGTATCTGTGTTCAGGCTGATTCGGAAATCCATCGTGCCATCAGTCACATGAAAGACATGAACGATCGTTCTTCCTATACGTATTTTGTGATGATAGGCGAGAGAAGTCATGGTAAAAATTCGTCCCTGCCATCGCATTCTTCGGGGCATAATAATGCCTTTTATGGTATCACAGACAAGTTCGGCACTTATCCGTTCATTGATTCTTTCGTACACAGAGAAAAATGGAGAACTTATAAACAATTGTTTTCAGTTTAGTAAACAATCGTTTATTTTGCAAGAGGGAAAAAAGTGCGCCCACTTGGATTCGGACCAAGGACCCCTACTTTATAAGAGTAGTGCTCTACCGCTGAGCTATAGGCGCAGTACGAAGCAATTATAATACAAAGCGCCATGCGAAAAAAGCCCTGGATATGCAGTGGATTTTTTTGGGGAGAAACGGGTATACTCACTATATGATCGTCTTCCAGAATGTTTCAGTGCGATATCCATTGGGAAATATTGGGTTGCACAGTGTCAGTCTTGTCATTGAAGATAGAGAGTTTGTTTACCTTGTGGGGCCTTCTGGAGCAGGAAAAACCACCATTCTTCGTCTTTTATTGGGAGAAATAAAACCAACAGAAGGCACGTTGGCTATTGACGGACTGGATGTCACCAAAGCCCGAGCAAAAGACATTATCGCATTAAGACAAAAGATTGGCATTGTGTTTCAGGATTTTAAAATATTGCACGATAAAAATGTATATGAAAATATCGCGCTCAGTATGCGCATCAAAGGCTACAATAACACAGAGATTCATCATCAGATCAGCGAAGCGCTGAATCTTGTACACCTTTCAGGAAAAGAGCGTATGTTTCCTTCGCAGCTCTCTGCCGGTGAGCTGCAGCGTGTAGCTATTGCCCGTGCGATCATTGGTGATCGCAGCATCATACTTGCTGATGAGCCAACAGGCAATCTTGACCCGAAAACGACCTGGGAGGTAATGAAGATTTTTAAAGAATTAGAAAAATCAAAAACTATTATTTTTGCTACACATAATACAGATATTGTAAATAGTATGAAACGTCGCGTAATCGCTTTAAAACATGCTGAAGTGGTAAAAGATGTAAAAAAAGGAGGATATGAACTATGAATGAAATTTTAACTTCTCTCCGGCGTACGCCGTATCAGACATTTGCCGCATTTTCTGTTCTTTTTTTCACTCTCATGCTTTCAGGTATTTTATTTACTTCTGTTATGTTTTTACAAGGTTTGCTTCAGTATGTAGAGACACGACCGCGTATCATCGTGTATTTTCAGATTAAAGCAAAAGAGCAAGATATTAGTGCAGTTCGAGAAATGATTAATAAGTCTGAAAAAGCTGAAAGAACAAGATATATCTCAAAACAAGATGCGTTTAAGATTTACCGTGAGTTTACCAAAAATGATCCACTACTTCTTGAAATGACATCACCAGATATCCTTCCTGCTTCGCTTGAAATCGATGCAAAACAACCTGAATACCTTCCTCATCTTGCCGAGCTTGTAAAAAATCAAAGTGGAGTCGACGAGGTGCAATATCAGAAAAATATTGTAGAGAATTTATTGAGAATCACCAAAATAGTTCGTCAAGTGACTGCTGGATTTTTTGGATATCTCTTTTTTATGTCACTTATTGTGCTTGGAACAACTATTTCATTTAAAGTTGCTTTAAAAAAAGAAGAGATCGCGCTTATGAAGTTGCTGGGGGCTACTTCCTGGTATATTCGACGACCGTTTGTACGAGAGTCTGTATTATTGGGCATTTTTGCTGCTCTATGTGCAAGCGCGGTATTGATCGCATTGTTCTTTTTTGTTAACTCTTTATTGTCTGGATATTTTTCCAGTATGTCAGCTTTGTGGGTATCACTAAATGGAGTGGCGCTACAAGTTTGGCCATTTCAGACTATGTTTATCGCAGCAACAACTGGTGTGATGATTGTTTTTAGTCTTTTCATTTCTCTCATAGCTAGCTTCACGGCGACAAATAAGTACTTGTAAAACAGGTTTTAGGTGTTAGGTTATTGGTTTAGGTAATAAGTAAAAGTGAATAGGTAGCAGGTTTCTTTTTTAAGAATTAAAAATTAAGACTTACGTGTTAAGAATTCATTAGAAATTGTTACTTAGAAATTCACAATCAACAACTATAGAGTAAAATAGGGTATGCGAAGATTTTTTCATCTTGTTTTTATCTTCTTATTCTTAGCCACGCAATCATTTGCACTGGTCTATGCAGAAGACCCGATGCCAACTCCGACACCTACATCTACATCAGAAAATAACGGTGCACGTCAGGAAATCGAAAAGAAAATCGCCGAATATGAATCCAAATTGAGCGATATTCGCAGTCAAAAAAATACACTTTCCGCGCAGATCCAGTACATGGATACTCAAATCAATATCACCGGCCTGCGCATATCAGAAACTGAACAGCGTATAAAAAAAACTGAAAAAGAAATTGATACACTGGGCACAAAAATAAATGGACTTGATTCTTCTTTAAACAAACTCTCTGCTTCCATGTTGGAACGAATTCAGGCTGATTATAAAAGCCGCCAGGCATCCCTCATGGATATCGTACTTGATAGTGGTAACGTGAGCAGTCTTCTCAATAGAGTAAAGTATTACGACCTTGCGAGAGAACGCAACCAGAAAATTCTCATGCAGGTGCAGGAAGCAAAGTTAAATTTTGAAAAACAAAAAGATCTAAGAGAAAAACGGATCAAAGAATTGGATGTTTTGCAGGATACGCTGAAAAGCCAGCAAACAGAACTCGTCACACAGCAAGGATCCAAACGCACATTGTTGCAGGTGACACAAAGTGATGAAAGCAATTATGCCCGAATGCTTGAAGATGCGCGTCGACAGCTTGCTGCATTCAAGCAGTTTGTGCAGTCTACCGGACTTGGTGTGGTGGGTGCAAATTCATTGGGCACGGGTGAAGGAGGCTGGTACTTGTCCCAGCGCGATGAACGCTGGGCCTCAACTCTCATGGGAAGTTCCAATGAGACTATCCTTGATGTAGGTTGCTTTATCACGAGCATCTCTATGGTGATGCGCAAAGATGGTGTAGATTATACCCCGCTCAATATAGCACGCGACAGCAAATACTTTTTACCTGGATCGGCTTATATGTATCTCCCGTCTGCTTTTAATGGTTCTTGGCCAAACGGCAAAAATTACCACAATATTACGTATGGACAGATTAATGATTATTTGAGTCGGGGGATACCGGTGATTGCAGGAGTGAAAGGAAGCAGTCACTACGTTGTGTTGAAAAAAGATGACGGAGGATACGTCATGAATGATCCAATTTACGGGCCAGATAAAAAAGTAGCTGACTATTATTCACTTTCAGGTCCGTACGGTGTTTTCGAATAATATCTATTATTCAGAAATACTTTTTACCAAGCTGTTTTTTGTTTAAAGAATTCTGCAAAACATTCTTTCCAGTCATCTTTCACTTTTTTATCCGGGGTCACAAAACCATCAAAAAAATCTATAAAACCTTAGACTTTGCCATGAAATCACGGTATTGCTGAACAACAGATATGTATTTATCGACATAACATGCTTGAAAAGGGTTTTCCTGAGGGATAAAATACGAGACTTATATGAGTAGTCAGCAGCTCTGCAACTCAGCGACCAAACTATTCAATGTTGTGTCGAACACAATAGTGAGGGGTTTTTATTGCCTTGTGTTGATTTATGGAGTGATGTTAGTTTTTATAACTCCTATACGCGCTGCTGAGGTAATAAATGGTGGATTTGAATCAGATAAAGAATCATGGAATACTACTACCAGTACCGTAACTTTTTCTGTAGTTGAAAATCCAGCTTATGAAGCTTCTCATTCGGCAAGTATCAACTACGCTTCTTCTACTTCAAATGGTATTAAACAAAGTGTTTCATCCATTAAGCCAGATCAGATGTATCGGATTAGCGCAATGATGCGGATTCTCGATACAACAAAAAAAGCATTTCTGCGGGTGGCATGGTATCAGTCAGGAGTTGCATCTCAGCTCAAAACTGATGACAGTCCTTTGGTGACTTCGTCGGCTAGTTGGTCAACAGTAGAAATCATTGCCGTCGCCCCTATCAATGCGTCATCAGCCGAAATTCGGGTTTTGGTGAGTGAAGGCACTGTTTTTGTAGATTCAATTCAAATTGAGGAGTACATACTTCCTTCACCTACAGTTACGCCTACCTTTACTGTTACTCCCACAGCCACACCAACCCTTCAAAATAGTACGATAGTGCCTCTACCATCTCCACATTTAGAAAATATATATGTATCGGAGGTGATGACATATCCTTCTAGTGGTGAGCAGGAATGGGTGGAGATTTATAATGCAAATGAGGTGGAAATTATCCTTGAAGATTGGCAAATTGATGATATTGGGGATGGGGGTTCAGCCGCCCGTCAGTTTTCTTTGACTATTCCCGCAAAAGGGTATGGGATTTTGGATTTTTCAAGTGCTATTTTTAATAACTCAGGTGACACAGTTCGACTACTTGATGCAGATGGAGCCGAGCGGGATAGTTTTGCATATAGCAATTCCGCCCAGGGATACACCTGGGCACGTAAGACTGTTGATGCAGTTGAGTACTGTTTAGAACTACCAACAAAAAATTATGCAAATGGCTTATGTATGGCTCCGACTATAAGTCCCACACCTACGATCACCAAGGTGCCAACTCCTACTTCCACGCCAGTCATGCAAAAATATATTTCTTCCAGTAATGCATCTCGTCCAGCAGTCGCTGGATCAACAGTAACAAGTATTAAACATTTTGAAAATATGCCATCTCTTAGACCTACACCTTCGGTGAAAATCAATGATACATTTGTTCATTCTCAAAAACCTCTGCAAGAAAAGCAGACAAACTCAAATCCTATTCATAATTTAAGTCTGACATATTCGCTCTTGTCTCTTGCCTCAATATCATGGAAAATATATAGTACTGCTACTATGAATCAAAATGAATTGTCATAGTGGTTGAGAAATTATGAAATATATATATGCTTGGCTCCCTGCATTTTTTTGGATGGGAATTATTTTTTATCTTTCATCACGAACAAGAGTTGCCGTTTCGGAAACATATATTTTGAATTTTCTTTTTTTTAAGTCGTTGCATGTTGCAGAGTATGCCTGTTTATCATTATTGATATGTAGAGGATATCGCTTGAGTTTTCCACACCTGAGTCTGACCAAGGTTCTTTTTTTAACTTTTTTAACAACCTTTTTGTATGCAGTTTCTGATGAGGTGCATCAAACATTTGTGCCTACCCGTGAAGGGACAGTGAGAGATGTGCTGATTGATACAATTGGTATTACCTTGAGTATTGGGTATACTAAAATATATTGGCAACATTTTAAGCGTATTTTTTTGAAAATATGAATATTTTTGATGCGGTAAGACATCTTTTTACACCCACTAAGCATAATAATTTTCGCGCTAAACTTCTACATCACGATCTTTTAACTGTCTACCTCTTGTGTGCAATGGCTATCACTATCTGTGTTAATTCAATGCAGTCTACTTATGGTTCCGTGCTGGGATATGCGACAGATATTTCAGTGAAAAAATTATTTGAATTGACAAATGTTGAGAGGGAGAAAGCCAATCTGTCTCCACTCACCTACAATGATAAGCTTGCTGCTGCAGCACAAAGTAAAGCAAAAGATATGTTTACCGATGATTATTGGGCGCATTATAGTCCTGCTGGAAAAACACCATGGGATTTCATTTTAGGATCGGGGTATCAGTATGAGTATGCTGGTGAAAATCTTGCCAAAAATTTTCTTTTTTCTCAGGGGGTTGTGGATGCATGGATGGCTTCTCCAACGCACAAGGAAAATATATTACGAAAAGAATATAAAGAGGTAGGGTTTGCTGTCATGAATGGCATGATAAACGGTGAGGAAACTACGCTCGTTGTTCAAATGTTTGGCAGTCCGTATTATGTTTCCGAGACCTCATCTGAGGTCAGCGAAAGTAAATCTGCCGCAGTGGAGAAAGCTGATGCTGTAGTCGCGCAAGAATATACTCAATTAAATCCGGCTCAGCGTGTATTAATACCTCCTGCTCCTCCGGTCACTGCATTCTCAGAATCTTTTATGGGGAAATATCTCAATTTCAATTACATCTTTTTTACCATATTGCTCATCGCATTAATATTTGACTTTTATTTTGCAGCAAAACTGAAGTTGATTCATGTAAAAGGGAAAAACATCATGCATATTTTGTTTATTTGTTTTATTCTTGCGGGAACATATATCATTGTTCGAGGGTCGATTATTTAAGGTTTTAGGTGTAAGGTTTTAGCTGTTTAGCTTGTTAGGTTTAAGGTGTTAGGTGTAAGGTTTTTTTAGTTAATAAGTAAAAGCCTGCCTGCGGCAGGCAGGCCTGACCTCCGAGTCGGAGGGTGAACAGGTAATAGGTACTATTCGTGTAGCGTGTAGCGTGAAACGTCTAACGCTTCTGTTTAAGAATTAAAAATTAAGATGTAAGAATTAAGAATGAAGAAATAACACGTTTCTTCTTCCTTCATTCTTAATTGGCCATTAGGTAATTGTTACTTGGAAATTAATTAGCTGATAAGTATATGAGACATTTAGTTCATGAGTTGAAAAAGGAATTCAGTCGCCACGCTTTTGATTATCTGATTTTTTTTACCGGAGGTGTATTTTTCCTGTTGGGATTGCACATTTTTCGCGGCGAACGACTGTTTGAGTTTATTATTCTTATGGCATTTATTGCGTTTTATATCGTCTGGAGTACCTACCATCATATTGTGGAAGATTCACTTCACATGAAAGTTGTGTTAGAATATGTGCTCATCGGATTTACTGTACTTTTTCTATTTAAAATCATCCTCATTCCTTGATATATGAAAGGTATTATCTTAGCAGGGGGACGTGCCACAAGACTTCGTCCTTTGACCAAAATCACCTCCAAGCAGCTGTTGCCTGTCTACAACAAGCCGATGATTTACTATCCGATTGAGACGTTGACGAGGGCAGGGATCAAAGATATTCTCATCATCATAGCTCCAGATTATTCTGGACACTTTCTTAACTTACTCGGAACGGGAAAAGAGTTTGGTGCAAAATTCACTTATGAGATTCAAGAAGAGCCACGTGGTCTTGCAGACGCATTTATCATTGGTGAACAGTTTATCGGTAAAGATCCAGCCACTTTAATCTTGGGTGATAATATTTTTGATTACGATTTTAGTCCTGAGATTCAGACATTTGAAAAAGGTGGATTGGTTTTTGCTATCGAAGTACCCGATCCTGAGCGATATGCTGTTGTAGAATTTGGAGAAAACCCCGAAGAAGTAAAATCAATAATAGAAAAGCCAACCGAGCCCAAGAGTCGCTTTGCCGTGCCCGGAATTTATATTTTTGATAATAGGGTCGCTGAATTTGCAAAAAAAGTCGAACCGTCGGGAAGAGGAGAATTGGAAATCACTTCGGTTTACAACCAATATTTGGCTTTGAATGAGCTTAAGGTAAAAAAAATCAATTGTATGTGGCAGGATGCTGGGACTTTTGATAGTTTACTTGAGGTCAATAATTACTGGGCGAAGAAATCAGCAACCCAGCAACTCCCGCCTCTTCGGCGGGCAAGCAGCGACTCAGCAGCTCAGTAATTTAGTTAAAAGTCTGCGTGGGCTGCAGGCGGGCTTGCAAATCACACATCTAAAATTTAACAAGCTAAGAAGCTAATCAGCTATTTTATAACTTGATAAACTATATATATGGATACTATTCAGATTGTACTTATAATCGTTTTGGCAGTGAGCACCGTAATCATGACTATTGTCGGGATACAGCTGATTTTTGTTTTGTACCAGGCACGTAGTATTTTGACTCAGGCGACCAAAATCATCAAAGGATTTGATTCGGTTGGTACCGGTCTTCAGCACGGGATCGGAGAGCTTACCGGCTTCGTAAATGGATTCAAAACAATTATGAAGATCATCGAGCTTTATAATAATAATCGTAAAAAAGAATGAGTCAATCAAAACCTGAAAATCACCAGTTCTGGTCGGGTTTTTCCTTTGGTTTGCTAGCAGGTGGGGCTATTTTGTATTTTTTTGCTACTCCAAAAGGGAGAAAAAATCTGACAAAATTCCTTGAACATGCAGATGTTCTGGAAAAGGATATAGAAGGATTGCTAGAAGTATTGAAGGATGAATCTATTCAGTCAGAATCGACCCCATCTGATGAGCAAAAATAACAAGAGAAATGCTATAATACACTGTTGTAGTGTTGCCGAGGTAGGGCTCCGAGTCGGAGCCTGGTCAAGGCGGTGGTCTGAAATCCTCGGATTCGGAGGAGGACTCACGCTCATATTGAGTATTTGACGAGAAAATAATGTTTTATTATGTGTATGTTTTACGCTCAGAAAAAGATGGAAATTTATATATCGGAGAAACGGCTGATTTAAGGGAAAGACTAAAACAACACAATCAAGGACTAGTTCGTTCAACAAAAACAAGACAACCAATACAATTGATATACTATGAAGCGTACTTATCTAAGGAAGAAGCGTTGCGTAAAGAAAAATTTTATAAGTCAGGGAGAGGGCATGAAGTTTTAGCACAGATGTTATATCGAACTTTAGGAAATCGAGCCGAGGTAGCCAAGGTGGTCAAGGCGGTGGTCTGAAAAACCTCAGATACGTGTTCGACTCACGTCCTCGGCACTTACTTTATGTTAAAGTAGGTGATGGGTATGTCGGGACGGTGGTCTGAAATCCTCCGATTCGGAGGACGACTCACGTCCTCGGCACTTACTTTATGTTAAAGTAGGTGATGGGTATGTCGGG
>CAZNUT010000006.1:0-192 GCA_964576365.1 uncultured Gammaproteobacteria bacterium | reverse complement strand
ACGGTGGTCTGAAATCCTCCAATTCGGAGGACGACTCACGTCCTCGGCACAGGTTAGACTTTTGACGATAGACGTTTGACTTTAGATTTATTTGGTTATTTTCAAATAGTCCAATGTCTGAAGTCTAATGTCCAATGTCTAATGCGCTAGCAGAGTTCCCCATCACTGGAGCGAAGCGCAAGGGATGGGGGT
>CAZNUT010000005.1:0-41523 GCA_964576365.1 uncultured Gammaproteobacteria bacterium | reverse complement strand
TTACGATAGGTGGAGATACCATCTCTGAGTTTATGGGGAGTGGTCTGACTGTTTCCTCAAATACGCTCAATGTACGGTTGGCTACTACAGGTACCGGTTTAACCAATTCTTACTCTGGTCTTCAGGTAGATGGATCAGGACTGAGATTACTTACAGGCTGTAGCGCTACACAGGTACTGCAGTGGAATGGCTCTGAGTGGAGATGTACCAATTCGTCTGCGCTCGCAGGTTGGACTGACGCGGGTGGTATTGTGTACACTACCATTACGACAGATAAAGTAGGTATAGGCACCACGGCTCCTACATCAAAATTGTCAGTTGGTGGAGGAGTAGCGATAGGTACAACTGCTGCTAATTCTGTATATCATTCCACAGCAATCGCTCCGGACGGAGGACTCATAGTAGAGGGTAATGTCGGTATCGGCACTACAGCGCCAGCGTTTAAACTCGAAGTGAATGGAAGTATTGCCGCTGGATCAGGCAGTCTTACAACGCCCGGATTCACGTTCGCAAATGACAGTAATACTGGTTTGTACCGGCCTGCTGTAGACACCATGGGTCTTGTTACGGGCGGAAACGAGCGAATTCGTATAGATGCTTCTGGAAATGTAGGTGTGGGTACCACAGCACCAGCTGGAAGATTTGATATCACAGATACTTCAAATACCACAGCGTCACTTTCACTTACCAATAATACAGCTACCACCATTGGAGCCGGAGTAAATACCCTCGGTGTTATCGATTTGCAATCCACATCGTTGACTACGGGCAACTTCATGAACGTAGAAGTCAATGCTTTGACCACTGGAAAAGCTATCAATATTTCCTCTACGTCCAACAATCTTACTTCAGGAAGCTTTTTGAATCTTGAGTGGAATCCTTCATCCACCGCAACCGCAACTGGAGATTTGATCAAATTAAATATCGGTTCTTCGGCCAGTATGACAGGCAATCTTCTCGCTTTATACAATAATAATAATGAAGTGTTCAAAGTTTCTCCCACCAAGATCACCTCTGCGGTACCACATGAATTTACCGCTGCCGGCGATGTCTCGTTTGCTTATGATGCTATCTTTACCAATCAGACCTCAGCTCAGATTGAATCATATGGACCTCTTACTCTTATTTCCGGGCAATCATTTGAAAATAACGATTTGACTTTGCGAACATATGGCACAGGAAATGTAATCGTGGATCTTACCGGTACAGGTGGTGGTTTTACTTTGACAGGTGTTGATACCAGTATGTATTTTGACACCCGTAGCTCTGGCGACACGGATTATTGGATGGGGATTATGGATGATGCCGGAGGAGACGATGATGATCTTTTGGTGATTGGAGATGGATTGATAGGTGGCAGTAATCCTTTTGTAGCTCTCAACACCAGTGGAAACTTCGGAATAGGCACTACAGCTCCGGCTCAAAAATTGCATGTATATCGCAATTCAGACGGCGCACCGGTAAGATTTGAAGATACCAATGGTTACTGCGAAATCAATCCTACCTCGACAACATGGACATGTACCTCTGATAAGCGACTGAAAAAAGATGTGCAGGCGCTTTCATCCGAATCAATATTTGATAAATTACTTCAACTTGAGGGAGTTTCTTTCCGATGGAAAAATCAATTGACAAGTGATTTGAGGTATGGATTTATCGCGCAGGAAGTGGAAGAGCAATTCCCAGAGCTTGTCCAGACAGATTCCGTCACTGGTCTTAAGACTGTAGCATATGGAGGATTTACACCATTTCTTGTAGAAGCGATAAAAGAACAGAATAAGATGTTTGATTCGTTTAAATCGAGTACCAGTGATGAAATGGCTGCAATAAACTCTCATATTGGTACTGGAAGTAGTAGGACGCTGAGCGATCTTGATTTCGACACCAGTCTGCTATCAGGCAAAATGGCCTCAATTTCAGCACAAATGGATGAAGTGCTCGCCACAACTACTGTAAATACCATTGCTTCACTTTCAGGTGAGATAGCTCAACTCAAAGTACGTGCAGATCAGCAGGAGAGTACGATGGCAAATATTTCTGAACGACTTGATTTTATCGAACAGTATATTGCTTCAGAAGGGGCTGTTTTAGGAATTGCCAGTGCGTCAGCTGCTTTGACTCAATCAATCACGACCGATGAGCTTAATGTTTCCGGAAATTCAATACTCAATGATCTTGGAGTGACTGGTATTATCACCAACGGATTGCTCACCATCAATGGGTATGATGACTCGCTTGCGAGTCCTTCAGCTACTATCAATACGATTGGTGGTCCACTCCGGATACAGCCGGAAGCATTGGCAGAAGTAGATATCATGAATGGCAAAGTCACTATAGACACACTTGGAAATGCCCGCATAGACGGTGCTTTGTATGCGAAGACAGTCAAGACTGAAAAATTGGAAATAGTAGAGGGACAGAGTGAAGAAAATGTTGATACAGAAGCATCCAGTATACCCTACCGGAGTATAGGAGAAGATGTAGTATCGGCTGGTACATCGGAAATCACGATCAGTACTAAGGCAGTAAATGACAAGTCCCGTATTTATGTCACCTTCACTTCCGAGTATGGTCCGGCGACTAGATACTGGGTTGATAGTAAGATCAAAAATGAATCGTTTACGGTTAAACTGGATCAACCTGTCGATGCCGATGCAGTCTTTAGCTGGCTTATCATTAACTAGCTGTTAGCTTGTTAGATTTAGTTAATAGGTAATAGGTAAGAACCTGTTTGTAAAGTTGGTGCGTCAGAAGCTCAGAGCGACAGATCTGCCTGCCGGCAGGCATAACACAACTTAGTTTTCGTATGTCATTGCGCCTGCCCGCCCCTGGCAGGAGGACGAAAAGATGAAGCAATCTGTACACATCGCCATCACGGCGATTTTATTTAGAAGTAGATGATTTAGAAATGAAAAACTGGCTGGAAATAAATCTTACATACTATTACACCGAGAAGCTACCAATCCATCTACATGTAGATAAACTTCATCCCACATAGCTTGATTTTGAGTTGCTCGCATTTTTTCTTTTGATAAGGTTGATCTGCTTAAAAGCTACATAATATCTGCTTATGTTTTGAGGAATAAATTATATCTGTAAATAGTCCGGAGAGTTATTTTATTATAAGTTACTTTTTAAAATGCGGGAATTAAATATTATAAGATACATAAAATGTTCAATTTTTATGAATTAAAAAAGTATTGTTGTAAAAGCGTTCTTTATAGTTTTACATATTCTTTATACACTTGCTTTTTGGACTGATATTCGTTAAAATGAATATCTATTGCGTATATGTAAATATAAATAAATAAGAAAAAAATAGCGCAAAAAAGAAAGTACAACATGGGTTTATCAGATGGACTAAATAATCTTTTGAGGTACTGGCGTCGCACGCTACTTATTACGACGTCTTTTTTAGTATGTTTAATTTGTGCATACATTTTTCGTTCTTCGTGGATGGGTATTGCATTTGGAGCTTCTACCCAAACCATCACTTCACGGGTACAGTTTGAAACAGGTTTGTTTTCCCAAACAGAATCGGTGAGTAAAGAAGGAGATCTGAAACTCAAAGCATCTGGCACTTGGAATACAAGGGTATGGAAGACACCAAATGTCGCTCTCAATGATGGTACTGCTCTGGCGACAGATGGAACGTATACCTACATAGTGGCTGCAAGAGAAAGACAGCTTTATCAATACATACCCCAGGAAGACAGAATGAGAGAATTATCTTCATCGGTGCCACATACACCGTATCTTGGAGCGGATATGACAATCCTCAACAACTCAATTTACATGATTTTTGGAGGGTATCGAAAAAGTTTCAGTCGCTATGATATAGCTACAAATACTTGGACATCTCTCGCGGATGCACCCGATCTTATTGCGGGGGGAGGGTCGATTTCAACTGATGGTACAAATATTTATGTGTTGCGTGGTACCAACTCCACTGATTTCTGGAAATATACTGTGGCGACCAATACGTGGAGTACACTCGCGATCACCGCGTCTACAATAGGAGCTGGGGCAGATCTTGTATTTGACAATAGTACCGGGACAGATTATTTTTTCACCCCAAGAGGTAATGGTGATACGGCTTTTTATCGCTACACCATTTCGACCAATACCTGGACTACCCGCACAGTAGCACCTGCATCACTTTCAGACTACGGAAATATTACACGCAATGGAGACTATATTTATGTACTTCGAGGCAGTGCAACACAAACTTTTTACCGATATTCGATATCTGGCAATTCGTGGACTACTCTGATAAATACGCCAGCGGCGACACGGTATGTAGGCCTTATTTACAATTCTTACGAGAATTTACTGTATGCATTTCAAGGAAATGGCACATACAACTGGTGGAAATACAATACAGGAACAGCAGCATTTTTGGGGCCTCCTGATTTACTCACAGCTCAAGGAACGGGGAGTAATTTATACTATTACAACGGCGCTGTTTACTATAATAGAGGAGGGAATAATACCAATTTTTATTCGTATACTATTTCTTCTGGCACATGGACTTCTCTCACATCTTCGACTATTGGTTTTAATGATGATACAAAAGGAGTGGTGGCAGGTGGAGCAATTTATTTCTTAAGAGGTTCAAGTACGACAGACTTTTATTCGTATACAGTTACTTCGGGATCATGGACATCCCTCTCGGCAGTTCCCGCAGTCACAGGCGGAGGAGGAAGTTTGGCTTATCCGGGTAGCGGAGATTATATTTATGCTACACGAGGCGGTTCAACCACTGCATTTTGGCGATACAGCATTTCCGGCAATTCCTGGAGTGACGTAGCAGTTGCGGATTTGCCAAGTGATAATGAAATGGGTATTGGTGGCCGTCTGGTCAGCGATGGTACATATGTATACGCTACAACCGGCATCGGCATTCAAAATTTGTTGAGATATGATATTTCGGGCAATAGTTGGACTTCTCTTGGCACATTACCTTTTGCGCCTTACTATGGTGTCGATTTGTATTATTACAATTCGAAAATCTATGCACTTGGAGGTCAATACAAAAAATCATTGTGGGAGTATGCCATTTCGGGGGGAACATGGAGAAGGTTGGCAGATATTACTGGATACTACGCAAATGATATTGGTCCCTACAATGGCGCTTCAATGACATTTGATACGGTAAATAATGTGTTTTATATCATTACCGGTTCAAGTCTTACGAGAATGCTTACCTACACTCCAGCTGCCACAAATTATCCTACAACAGGCACATGGACTAGCGACACCATAGATTTGACTTATGTATCAAGTTGGAATTCACTCACAGCAGGAAGTACTACTCCGGGCAATAGTAGTATCACGTTTGAAACACGAACAAGTGCTGATAAATCTACCTGGACATCGTGGGCCTCTGTCAGCGGAAGTACTGTTTCCTCCTCAGCGCAAAGATACATTCAAATACGGGCGACCTTAAATAGTACGTCTGATCAGACACAGACTCCCACCCTAAATAGTATTTCTATATCATACGAAGGAGATACGACTGCTCCCACCAACCCATCAGCGTTTACCGGTACTTCACAATCAGTGAGTGGCACAAGTATCGTTTCGGGCACAGCTTATACATATCAATACCCTTACTTTAGTTGGAGTGGGGCCAGTGATGGGCAGACTTCTGTGAGCGGATATTATGTATATTTCGGCACCAATTCATCAGCTGATCCAGCGACAGCGGGAAATTTACAGACCGCATCCAATTATACAGTCACTGAGCCGATGAGTCGGGCGAGTTATTATCTTCGAGTCAAAACAGTTGATGCTGCGGGTAATATATCGTCTGCGACCACAGGATTTACGTATGTCTATACAGGTATTGCCCCTCCTTTAAGCTATTCTCGTACATTGTCAGCAGATTTTGCCGGAGGTACTGCTACGAATGTGTCAACATCTTCGGACGCGATTCAATTATCAAGCAAAGCAGGTTTCTGGCAGCAAAAACGATTGACCACAGCACCAGCGACTATCAGTTACGGCGCTGGGTTTGCCTATGTTTCAACTAGTGGAAAATTGTATACATTCCGAGGTGGAAATACGACGACATTTTATTCATATGATATTGCGACAGACACATGGAGCACATTGGCAGTTGCCCCAGCAGCGGTAAATACGGGTGGCGATCTTGTCGAAGGACCAAGTGATTACCTCTATGGCTTGAGAGGAAATGCAACATCTGCGTTTTGGAGGTATCGCATCTCTACCAATACATGGTCAGATACCGATGCCGCCGATGCGCCTTTTGCGGTAAGTTCAGGTGGGTCATTGGTGTATGACGGTTCACGTTACATATATGCGCTCAAAGGATCAAGTGATGATGCCTTTGCGAGATACGATACCACAAACGATGTGTGGGAAAATATGGCAAATGTAGATTTTGGGGCTCCAGATTATGCCGTGGATAATCTTATACAAAGTGGTGGAGATCTGATTTATGATGGTAATGGCACGATCTACGCAATTCAAGGAAATACTCGAGCTGGTTTTGCCAGTTATTCAATTAGCGGCAATTCCTGGACACGTCTGACCAACCTACCAGCGCTCGCTTATGATGGCGCAAATATTTCATATGATAGTACATCAAATGCTATTTACTACCTTTCAGGTTGGAGTGAACCATTTATGTATAAATATGACATTGACACAGAAACATGGTCAAAGCTTGCAGACGCTCCTGCAACAATCGCCAATGGAGGAGTGATGAGAAATGTCAGTGGAATATTATACGTCTTGAGGGGAGCCTCAAGTACGACTTTTTGGAGATATCATATTGCAAAAGCGACATGGGAATTGCCAAACTGGGGTTTTTTTGGTCCGGAATTCAGAAGTACAGATCAGCGTACCTTTAACTATGGCGCAGCAATAGTAAAAGGAAATGGCAATTATGTATATCTTACAAGAGGGAATTATGACAATCTCTTTTCAAGATACGATCCGACTACTGGTGAAATCACATATCTTGCCGATGCTCCTGCAGGCTTTTATATTGGAGCCTCGCTTGTTTATGTGAGTGGTTCAAACAAAATATACGCGACGGCAAGCAATGTGGTAAGAAAATTATTAGTCTATGATATCGCGACAGATACCTGGTCTGAGGAGAGTTCTGATGTACCGCCATTTGATTCTGATGCCGGTTCTTCAATGGTGTATGACGGAAGCAGATATATATATTGGACCCGAGGAGGAGGAAATACTACATTTTACCGTTTTGACACACAGGGTAGTTCAGGAAGCAAATGGTCATCGCTTTCATCTTTGCCAGCAGCCATTTCATATGGTTCTGATTTAGTATTAAGCGGAGGATATATTTATGCTACACGTGGGAACAACACTACCTCGTTTTATCGCTATGATATTTCCGGTAATTCATGGAGTGATCCAGCTGTTGCAGATCTTACCACAGGTGCAAATATGTACAATGATGGTTTTCTCGTGTTGTTGGGCAGTTCTATCTATGCGTGCCGCGGAGGAAATGTAGCCGTCTGTTATGTGTATTCAATTTCAGGCAATTCATGGAGCGCGATTGCCAATGCTCCAGCAAATATTTCTCAGGGTGGAGCCGCTGCATCAAATGGTACTGATAAAATGTATGTTATTGCGGGTCCGGGTACCAATACATTTGCAAATGGGTTATACACGTATATTTTCCAGACAAGTACCTCATCGTTTGAAGAATCAGGTCAATACATCTCCGCATCTCACGATCTTACTTCTGTGTATAAATATGCAAACATCACCCTCACCTATTCAACAGCTACCAACACCACGATTACTGTTTCCACGCGAACATCAAGTGACAACTCTACCTTTTCTGATTGGTCAGAAGCATCAGAGCTAAAAACAATCGGCTCTTCAAGAACATATAAAGTGAATTCCACTCCTGCTCGCTATATTCAGGTGAAATTTGCCATCACTTCAGGAGATGGTATCTATTCGCCGACGATTTCGGACTACACCGTATATTATTATCAGGATGTTTCTGGGCCAACAAATCCAACAACTATTTCGGCATATAATTCAGATGCGCTGACCACCAGTATCACCTCCGGCACATGGTACAACTACACCTCGCCATATTTCGATTGGCCGGACGCTGAGACGACAGGGGGAGCGACAGATACATCCTCAGGATCAGGCGTATCCGGCTATTATGTGTATTTTGGAGCTGATTCGGTAGCAGATCCAGTTGTTTCTGGTACATTTACAACTTCTTCCAATTTCGTCGGTGTTGGGCTGACATCGGGTAGCACGTATTACTTACGTGTCAAAACAAAAGACAATGCCAATCAGACAACAAGTTCATCATGGGATGCTTTTACCTATAAATACGACACGGTAAATCCGACAAATCCATCTACTATCGTGGCTGATCCATCTGGTTACTCAGCAACAAACAGTTTTAATTTCAGCTGGAGTGGAGCATCAGATAGTGATTCAGGCATTGCTCAATATTGTTATAAAACAGGCGCAAGTGGAGCTGCTGATACATGTATCAGTACCACATCGATTGCCGGGGTGACAGCTTATACCACAGGTACTAACACGCTTTATATTCGTTCCAAGGATAACGCAGGTAATTATGCCGAATATACCACTAATTCATATTATTACAGCTCCGTAGCTCCTGGCGCACCTCAAAATCTGGCAGTTTCACCTTCATCAAATACAGTTAACCAATTCTCATTTACCTGGAGTCCACCCGCCACTTATTATGGCTCTCAAAGCGGTCTTCGATATTATTACTCCGTAAACGCACACCCGACCGCAAACAATGTAAACACCGTTGGTCTTTCCACGGCATATCTCACCACAGATGCTTATGCGACACAAAAAGGCAGTAATATCCTGTATGTTGTCGCAAAAGATGAGGCTGGCAATATCGACTACAATAATTATGCGACTGTCACATTCACCGCAGACACGTCTTCACCAGGTGCTCCAACAGATATTGATATTGCAGATGTGTCAGTAAAAGAGACAAAAAGCTGGAAGCTTGCGATATCATGGGAGCCTCCATCGGAAACTGGTTCCGGTTTGTCAACATACAAAGTGTATCGATCTTCGACCTCTGGAGCGAGCTGTAGTAGCGATTTCAGCGCTTTTTCATACATCTCTTCGACTACGGGAAAATCATTTGTAGATACCGATTTGACGCAACAAACATATTATTACTGCGTCAAGGCATGTACATCAACGAACGACTGTTCTGCTTCATCAGATACGGTTTCATTCTATCCGGATGGAAAATGGAAAGTGTCAGCAGAATTGACTACAGATCCAGAAGCTGAGGTGAAAACACGTACCGCTACCATCACCTGGTCAACCAGCCGGGAATCCAATTCATTTGTAAAGTATGGAAAAAGTGCCGGAAGTTATGGAAGTGAAATTGGATCCTCCGAACAGGTTACCGCACATGAGATTGACCTGACAGGCCTTGATCCAGGTACGACATATTATTACAAAGTACTGTGGACCGATGAAGATGGTAATACAGGCGAATCTGATGAATTTAATTTCACAACAGAGGCGGCGCCTTCAGTTTCAGAAGTAAAAATAACGAACGTGAGTTTATATAGCGCATATGTGAATTTTAAAGTAAAAAATGCTGTGAAGGCATCTGTTGAATATGGAAAGACTATAACATATGGAGGATTTGAAACTATCTCTACATCAAAATCCGAGTCTATATATACAGTCCAGCTTATCGGACTTGCGGATGGCACAGATTATCATTTGAGGATTACAGCATCAGATGATGAAGGCAATAAATATAGTGGTGACGATTATACATTTAAAACGTTACCCGTTCCAAAAATTACAGCTTTACGTGTGCAACAGGTTGAAGGTATGCCTACAGCTACACTTCGTCTCATATGGACAACAAACACCAGACTTACGTCTGTTGTTACTTATTATCCGGTCGGACAATCATCAGAAACAAAAGATTACATCAGTCTTGTACCAAGTCTGAATCATGAAGCTGTTATTAAGGATCTCAAGGATGAAACGACATATATTTTTGTTGTAAAAGGCAAAGATGCCGCTGGTAACGAAGCAAAATCTGATGAGCGCAAGATTGAAACTGCGTCTGATCTTCGACCTCCGGAAGTTGACAATGTAGAGGTGGAGTCAAGTATTGTGGGTGTTGGTGAAGAGGCTCGCGCAACAGTGAACATCACATGGGATACAGACGAACCTGCAACATCACAAATCGAATACGGCGAAGGCGCTAGCGGCGCATATACATCTTCTACGCAGGAAGACCCACTTTTGGCCTCAAATCATTCATTGAGTATTCCAGGTCTTTCGCCGTCAAAGATTTATCATTTCCGTATCATGTCGGCGGATAAAAATAAAAATAAAGGAATATCTCAAGATGTTGTTGTGATTACTCCAAACGCCACAAAGGACGCATTAAATTTAGTTGTTGACAAATTATCAAAAACATTCGGATTTTTAAAACGATTAAGATAGTATATGAATCAAAAAAAACAAATACCTGTTGTCCAAACGATTGAGGAATCAAAGCCACAATCACAATCATCAGTAAAACCTCAGCCGCAAAGTGCGATGGTGTACGACGCTTCCATGTTTGCTGATGAAATGAAATCTGAAAAAGATGGTATGAAGTTAGGTGAGCTATATATAGTAGCTTCAGATATCGTGAAATCATTTCATATTACCGATGGAGATATCCAGGTTTTGAAAGGAGTCAATGTCACCATACGTGCCGGAGAGTTTGTTATTATTTTTGGTCCATCCGGGTGCGGAAAATCTACATTGTTACACACATTGCTTGGTCTTGAAGCTCCAACGAGTGGGCAATTAATTATAGATAAGCAAAGTTTTTACACGATGACAGAAGATGAACGAGCTATGTACAGACGTCACCATTTTGGCATTATTTATCAGCAGCCTTTGTGGATATCGTCTCTTGATGTGAAGCAAAATGTTGGATTTTCACTTCATCTGCTTGATATGGATAAAGAAGAAATTACGCAAAAAGTGCGTCATTCGCTTGCACTTGTGCGTATGGAACATTGGGCAGATTATCACCCGACAGAGCTTTCATCAGGTCAACAACAAAAAATTAGTCTTGCGCGCTCTATGACTCTCAATCCCAAACTTATTGTAGCTGATGAGCCGACTGGCAATCTTGATACTGTTTCTGGTCAGGAGCTGATCAACATTTTTTGTACTTTAAACAGACTGGGAAAAACTATTATTATGGTAACTCACGATCTTGAATATTTGCAGTACGGGACCCATCTTATTCATATGGTTGACGGTCAAATAGTAGAAGAAGACTTTCAGACCAAGACAGGAGGGTTGCAGGGAGTGGTGGGCAAAAGAGGTACGCAGGCAGCAAACGGGGTTGCGGATTCTAATGTGCGCGATCCGAATTTTCTCAAAAATATCCGTAAATCAAAAAAATGAACATCTCATCTTTTATCGCAACAGGCAAAAATATCGCTACAAAGTTTATATATGTTTTATTACATCTCCCTTTTTACATCAAGCATGCTTTCCGTATTTTGTACGTGTTTTCCAGTTTTTTTGCGGTACTTTTTCTGTTTATGTTGGCTAAAGCAGCATCACTTATTTTTTACATTCCTTTGTTGAACCGTCTTGCATATCGGTTTTTGCCAAAATGGGAGGCGAGTGGTAAACGGCTTTATAATCGCGCGATTGACCTTTTTGAGTCAATGCGTCCGTTTAAAATCAAGCGTGTTTATCTTGTTCATATTGCGTATGAGAATTTAAAAATCAGAAAAAGCAGGTCTTTTATCACTATTTTAGGCATGTCGGTTGGAGTAGGTATCATCGTGTATCTTCTTGCACTTGGATATGGAATAGAAAAATTAGTAATCCGGCAAGTAGCGTCATTAAATGAATTAAAAATCATTGATGTCACGTCCGGTGAAAATGGAAGAACGACTCTTAATTCCGAGGTATTAAAACGTATTCAAAAGATAAAAGGAGTGGACAAAATTATTCCTTACATATCTATTGCAGGACGTATGAATTATAAAAATGCCAATCTTGATGTTGTAGTTTATGCAGTACCTTCAAATTATTTTGAAACTATCAGGCCGCCTTTATTACGAGGTGCATATTTTGCAAAAAAGGCTGACGAGCCCAATATTTTTGCACTTGCAGGGCAGGTCGCCGGTGTGCATGAAGAGACCCGTACAGGTTTTCTGGGTGAACCGATTTCGGATTCCATTGTTCATTTTTCCGTGAGACCAGATCGAACTGCAGGTGTATGGAAGTCATGTACGATGAAGTCGGAACTGTTAGGAGAAACGATTCGTACAGAAGGTGGTGCATATCAGGGTACTGAGGTATGGGGAGCAGAATATGCGCCATTTTATCCATTTGGCCGTGGGGGGTTTGATCAAAAGCAACATCTCTATCTCGGAGTTTGGCTCAAAGGCGATTTTGCACTATATAAATCAACTGAAAAAGGTGAACTGACACCGCTTGTTGACGCTGCTGGCCAGCAAGTATGGCAACAGGGTTGTGTCCAGCGGGATGATGTGCAGATCACCGAGCAGTTTGAATTTATTGATTCGTCAGTGCTTGGAGAGGCAACACAAAGCGCCGAACTTATTATCTCCCCAAATAGCGCTACTTTGGAGTCCAGTGAAGGTGCAGTGCTTGCAAGTTCATTTCAGGACAGCGAGGTGAGTACCAATGCGGCTGGTCTGGAGGTAGTTCATTTAAAAAAAGAACAAGGTGCCGAAAAGAAAGAGGAAAGAATGTCTTTCACCAAAGCAGTGTCTCAGGAAGCGATTATGTCATCTGGTCTTGCATCTCTTCTCAATGCACAAAATCCCACAAAAGAATCATTCAAGGTATCATTTATTCTTATGAAGAATTTATTGCCTGCAGCAAAGGGAAGGGTATTGACTGAGGAGGCAACATATTACGTGAAAGGGGTTGTAGAAGATCAGCAACAGCAATTTATTTTTATTCCTTTACGGGATTTGACGAATTTGGGAGTGAAAAATTTTTCTCAACTAAAAGTAGTATTAAATGATACGGCGCAAATGGCAAAAATACGAAAAGAGATAGAAACAATGGGTTACAAGACCGCGAGCACCGCAGATACGGTGACTCAAATAGAGCGTTTTTTCGCCAATTTGCGAGGAGTTCTCGGTATATTGGGCTTCATAGCGCTTGCAGTAGCTTCGCTGGGTATGTTTAATACGCTGACAGTTTCGCTACTTGAGCGTACACGTGAAATCGGCGGTATGAAAACAATGGGTATGGTCTCAGGTGAAATTCAGGAATTGTTTCTGGCCGAAGCTATGATCATGGGATTTGCGGGCGGACTGGGTGGGCTGCTTCTCGGCTTTGTGGTTGGTAAATTATCATCGTATCTTATTTCAATCGTAGCTATTGCTCAGGGTGTAGGATATCTTGAATTGACATATGTGCCACCAGGCTTGATTTTATTTATCATTATTTCTTCATTTATTGTTGGAGTAGTGACGGGTCTATATCCATCATATCGAGCTAAAAAAATCTCAGCGCTCAATGCCTTGAGATATGAGTAAAGTAATTGCTATGATTAAAAAGAGTATGAAAAAAATGAAACAGGGTGCAATAAAAATACTAAAAACTTCTCGCTCCTGGTCATCGATAGCTCTTGCAGTTGGAGGTGGATTTATGCTGGGTATTGTTTTTTCGCTTGTATTTTCTTTTTACTTATCAATACCAGGGGCTGCAGGTATTTCTCTATATCATGATTTGATGAGTCCTCAGGAGTATTTTGACTTTGAAAGTTCAGGAGAGTATGTTGTAGTAGATTTGAGAAGTAAAGAACTTTATGCCAAAGAACATTTGAAAAATGCCGTATCAGTACCGGTCAAAATTGAGAAAGGAGTCATAGAAAATGAAGATGTTATAGTAGATATTTTTCAGAAATTGGATGTAAAAAAAACATATATTTTATTGGGCGAAAATAGTTTTTCACGCATACCTTATCTCACGTTTGATCTTTTGTGCGCATCAGGAGTGCAAAACGTCCGCGTAATGAATGCGGGCTGGAATGAGATACGTCATCTGGCTACTTTTTGGTTAACAGAAGGCAAATGGAATACGTTTCAGATCGAAGATCATATCATTGGCAGGGAATAATACCCGTCTTGCGTATGCTACGATCAGGATTTATACTCTAGTTCATATGTCTCTTAAATCTGATTCCTGGATAAAGCGCATGGTCAAAGCTCATCGTATGATTGAACCATTTGAAGAGCGGCTTGTTCGTGATGGAAAGGTATCATATGGGCTTTCATCCTACGGATATGATTTGCGTGTAGCAGATGAGTTTAAGATTTTTACTAATGTACATTCTGCCGTCGTAGACCCGAAGGAGTTTGATGAGCGTTCATTTGTCGATGTGAAAAAAGTAAAAGATGTTCTCATTCCACCGAATTCTTTTGCACTTACCCGCAGCCGCGAATATCTTCGTATTCCACGCTCGGTATTAGGATTATGTATTGGAAAATCTACCTATGCCCGTTGCGGCATCATTGTGAATGTCACGCCGCTTCAGCCGGAGTGGGAAGGGTATCTCATCATCGAAATCTCAAATACCACACCTCTTCCGGCAAAAATTTATGCTGATGAAGGGATAGCAGAGATTCTTTTCTTCGAAGCAGATGAAGTATGTGATAAATCCTACAAAGACCTCGCCGGTATTTATTCCCGCCAAAAATCCATCGTCCTCCCGAAGGTGTAAAGCATTTCTACGCATATATTGTGTACAGTTTTGTATAATAAGCTCATCTTTAAGAATTATTTTTATACATTCTCATTACAAATATGGCAAAAAATCGAGCGGTTGAAATCATAGATGGACAGATGATTTATTACGATAAAAAAGGTTCAAATTATCAAGCGGTAGGTAGTAAGGATCTACCAACATGTCCTCATCCGGATGCACCAAATACGACACGACTTTTCGCTATGGCGATGTAGATTTAAAATTGTTTCCACATGGTGACAGAGAAGAAACAAGTAGAAATGGTTTTTTTCCGCAGAGTGGAGCGAGTCAAGTAGAAAATTTTACAACTCATGAATGGGCAACTGCACCTTTTTCTTATCCACCCTCTAATCATGATAAGTTAACAAGAATCATGATAGATATCGTTGACGAAGCAATTGATGAACGCTAAGAATTTTGTTAGTCAATTGGAATCTCAAATACAGTCTTGCTGGCAGGAATGCTTCGCTTGTATTTAGCCACAGAAATACAATGCGAAATGATTAACAGATCTTTTATAGATATAAAGTAGGATCTTGAGTATTTTCTGGCTCTACATGGTATTCAACAATTGCGCAGCCGATACCTTTATCAACCCATTTCTTTTGAAATCTCTGAGTTATCTCAGCTACTAGAGCCTTAGGTGCTAGATATGCACTTTCATTGTCTTCTGCAAGCATGTTTACCACATAAGGCACAGGTTTTTCTGGGTTATTTGAATCAACCATAAAAAAACGCTGCATGTCACCAGAAACAGTATGTATATGAAAGTCTATGCTACGGGATCTCATAATAAGTATTATATCACATGTATTTAAAAGTTCAATACCTTTACTATCGCGGCGGCATCGATTTCTTCATACTGCATCAATTCTTCCGGTGTGCCTGAGCGGGGGATCTTGCGGACACAGAGATGGGTGAATTTTACATCCATTCCTTCAAGTGCGTATCTCACTGCTTCACCAAGCCCACCTTCGGGGTAATGATCTTCGACCACGACTACGTGGCCTGTACGTCCGGCATATTGGGTAATTGTTTTTGCGTCCAGTGGTTTTATTGAGTATGCATCGATCACGGCAGTACGCACCCCTTTTTCAAGCAGATGAGCATGTGCTTTGAGTGATTCATGTAGCGTGATACCGGCGCCGATGATGATGGCTTTGTCTTCGTTTGATGATTTGAGGACTTTTGATCCGCCGATGGGGAATTGCTCCTGAGCTGCATACAAAACAGGTGTTTTTTCGCGGGTAAGACGCAGATAGGAAATTCCTTCATGTTTTCTCATTTCATCCATCAAGTGTACAGTTGAGACTGCATCAGAAGGATAAAGCACAATGCTGTGCAAAATACTTCTCATCATGGCAATGTCTTCAAGTGCCATCTGCGAGGAGCCATCTGGACCGATCGAAACCCCCGCATGTGAGCCGACGATTTTTACATTTCCATCTGCATATTGAGCCATACGAATCTGGTCAAATGCGCGAGTGAGAAATGCAGCAAAACTGGAAGAAAATGCTTTGAGTCCGACTTTTGACATGCCAAGTGCGACGGATACCATATTCTGTTCGGCGATAAACATCTCAAAAAAGCGTTTTTCGTCTGCTTTTTTCATTTTTTCGGCATAGGTCGAATTGGATGTCTCGGCGTCAAGGGCAACTACGGTACTATCTTCGGCGAGGAGTGCGATGCCTTCACCATAGGCTTCACGTGTAGCGACTTTGATATTAGGTTCTAGGTGATAGCTGATAGCTTTTAGCTGTTGGCTGTTAGGCCTGCCCGCCGAAGAGGTGGGTGGCAGGTGGGGGAGTGTTGGTTTGGTTACTTCGCCACGAAGTGCTGGATCGACATCGCCTATTTCTTTCAGTGCTGCATCGGTCATTTCTTTTGTCAATGGTTTGCCATGCCAGCCGTCTTTGTCCGCGATACTGCTGACTCCCGCTCCTTTTTGTGTTTTGGCAATGATTATAGTAGGTTTTAGGTTTTGGGTGTCAGGTGTTAGAGTGTGATTTAATTTTTTAAATTCTTTTCTTACAGATTCGAGGTCATTGCCTTCTTCGATGATGATGGTATTCCATCCAAATGCTTTTATGCGATCTTCGTAGGTTTTAAGATCCCAGCCAATCATCGTTTCGCCACGTTGTCCGAGCCGGTTGACATCGAGAATGGCTACTAAATTATTTGTTTTGTAATGTGCGGCGAGTTGAGCTGCTTCCCATACCTGTCCTTCTGCCATTTCTGAGTCACCGAGAACGACAAAGATGTGGGGCAGTCTATTAGCTGTTAGCTGATAGCTGTTAGCTTTTAGATTGGTTTTTTGTTGAGCATCTGAGCTTCTGTCGCTCTGTGATGCTTGTGACATTTGGAGACGAACACCGAGCGCCATACCAAGACCGATTGAAAGTCCTTGTCCAAGTGAGCCGGTTGCTACATCGATATGTTCAAACCGGGGGGTCGGATGTCCCTCGAGCACTGAATCAAATTGTCTGAGAGTCAGAAGTTCTTCGTGGCTCAGTACTCCAGCAGCGTGATAAAGGGCGTAAAGCAGAGGACAGGCATGTCCTTTTGAAAAGATGATTTTGTCATTGGTGATCGCTTTGGGGTCTGAAAAATCATGATGAAAATATCCGTCAAACCACAAAGCAGTGAGAAGTTCTACCGCAGAGAGTGATGAGCTGGGATGTCCGGTGCCAGCGGCAGTCGTCATCTCGACGATGTCGCGGCGGATGAGACGGGTAAGGTCGGTAAGAGTGTTTTTTTGTGTCATATGCAGAGAGTATAGCACACCAGAACGACAGATGTTCAGCCACACAGCTTTTCAGTTTTGTAGTTATTCAGAGACTTGGGTATTCTCAGCAAACAGTAACCAGACGACAGTATACAGTCTCTTATGTCTTGCCAGGAGACGTCAACCAAAGGCTGATTGGCCTCTGGCCAAAAGCAATCTGTAAATAACCGTCATTCTGAGCGAAGCGTAGCGGAGACGAAGAATCCCTCATTCAAAAAAGAGGAGAAGTCTGTATATATCTGACCCGAGTATTTAATAACGAAAAAATAACTAAAAAGTTCACATTATTTTTACAAACCAAGTTCTTTTATCGTGCACCAATCGTGCAAAGTCGAATATGCTTGTTGTTGTGCCAAAGCATCAGTCGCGTCCTGAACATCGCAGGATAAGCCACTTCCGCGCAGTGGGCAGTCTTGACCATCAACAAGATCCTGTAGCAGAATATTCTTAAATTTGTGGGCCATTATAGTATACTTCCGGTACAACTTTTGCACCTCGAGTCACTGTGATATGTTCTTTTTTGATTTGGCAAGACATGTATATATAAAAAAATGTATTTCTGGTTACAAACCTAAATCTTCTAGATCTGCCAGTTTTGTATTATCGAGTTTTATGTGTGGAGTACCCACAGTAGCTGTACATGGCCACTGACCTGATTCGCGAGCGCACAAACAATCAGGGGCGATTTCCCAGCTTGGTTGCATGGCCTGACATTCTGTAGCATTTGTTGCGCCGCACGAGGCAGTGATATGCCCCTGATACCAGATGGTTGTTTCTATATTCATGTTATCTCAAAAGAATTGTCTCAGGATGTTGGCTCTTGACCCGTAGCCGGACCTTTGAAAAAAGCGAGAATTTCCATTTGATCTTCTATAGCGGGGACATCAGAAAGCGGTACAAATGTACCTTCAATTTTTGGATTAGTATATAATTCTTCGGCAGCTTCGCCACCTTTTTCAACGATCCACATCGTACCCCCAAAGGGACTATCTGGTAGTTCTTGAAAAAATCCAACATGTGTTTTTTCAGTAATATATGGTATTTCTACATTTTGATTTGACATTTATTTTTATAAATTAGTAATTTATAGAATTGGTTCCGATGAATCAAGTTCAGGCAATTGGGCAGTAGTTTTTTGGAACCAAGTCCGAGTGCCTTTTTGAGCCATCAACTCTTCAATTTCACCAATCGTCATTGTGTTTCTTATAAGTGGATCGTCAACATCAATAGCCATTTGTTCAAAATAAGCATTGGCATCCATACGACTGGGTCGTGTAGTGAAAAATTCCTCCAATGTATCAACTTTTTCAGGAAGTGGTTGGTGTAATTCAAATTTTTTTTTGCTCCCCATACTTTTTTAGGTAATAAATTGTAATTTTACATATTATATATACATTTTGAAGAAAATCAACCTCTCAAATCTTTATCGAGTTACCTGGTAGCTTTTGACTTTTTCAAGGAGTTTTTTGGCTTCTTCATTTGTTTCAAAATGAGTACGCACGGGGATAAGAAATTCATTCAGGAGTTTGGCTACGGTGTTTTTGAGATCCATGGGATGAAGCGATTTATCTGCGAAAATCTGCTCAAGATGTTCATATGATTTCACCTCGAGGTTGCCACCGAATTTTTCCGGCCTTTCTATGTGAAAACTGTCTTCTGTAGTCTGTTTACTGTTTACTGATTTTATTTCTTCAAGTTTAGGGAAGATGATGTATTTGCAGTATTCAAGTATGGGGTTTTCCTCCACGATACCTTCGGGACAGTATGCTTTGTTGATTTTGCGTTTTATGTCTGCTTCGGTGTCGGTCATGAAGATGGAGGTGTCGGGTTTGGATTTAGACATTTTGAGTGCGATGACACGTTTGATTTTACTTTCATTATTTTCAGGATATGTATGGGAACTATCTGCGACATGTCCGGCGGACTCCGGTGGGAGTCCTCCCCCGGCATTAGCGGGGGAATCCCAAGTCGCCGCGGCCATGTCGCTTTCTGTTGTTTCTATTTTTTTTGGTGTGCCTAGTCCCATGAGCATGTGGTGGCTCACGACAACTGGTTTCCAGTAGCCGAGCTGAGGGCCGATCTCGCGGGCAAGCATATTTACTTTCCGCTGATCCATACCAAGCTGCGTGATTTTGGCGCCGAGCATGAAGATGTCAGCTACCTGCATACAAGAATAGATGATGTGCGCGCCGGTGAGGTGTTCCATAGATTCTTCACGTCCCATCATCTCTGCTGTGCGGACAAAGCGCTTTAGAGCATTGGATTTACCTACCCGAAGGACGAGCTGCCAGTAATTGGGATTTTTGACCATGTCAGACGCCCACATGAATTCGACATTTGCAAGATCCATACCGCAAGCTTTCCAGACCTCGATGAAGTAACGGCCTGTTGTTTTGATTTTTTCAAGATCACCGCCGAGTTTGTTGTTGGCAAGGGCGTGCCAGTCAGCCACCCACATCCGGAATTTTACTCCGGCACGGGTCATTTTGTTTACATTGATTGCGCGCAAAAGACCTTGTGCTATATGTATCTGTCCGGACGGCTCAAATCCGTCGTATGCTATGAGCTTTTCTCTGGAGTCCAGGAGTGCATGCAATTCTTGTTTCTGGATGATTTCTTCTCCTACTTCTTCGATGAGTTTGAGGCGTTCGGCTGTGTTCATGAGGATATTATAGCGTATGGCAGTCACGGGAGAGTGCACAATATTTATGCATATCTTTAGTGCATATCAGAATATGTATATATCTATTATAATTCTCTTCATTTTCATATGATCACTTCTCGAGAGCAGCTAGAACAGTTATCATGGCACGAGATTCGCTCCCGTTATGGAATAGTTGATAAGTTAAAAGATCTTCATTCAGAATATCTAGAAGAGCGTAGTTTGATAGTAGGCGTGTATCCAGAACTGCCAGCATTTATGCAGGCGACTGAGGAGTGGGCAAATAGGTATGCTGAAAAAGCAATAGAATATTTTGGTATGAAATAAGGATTGTGTGAACGTGGCAAAACGTACGATATTAATTTTATTAAATTTATATGAATAGACAGGGTATTGAGTTTTCGCAAATCATGGAAGCTTTAGGGATTCGTGAAGTGACTCCTGACGATTGGGCAGTTGTATGCACAGCACAAGCTATGGGTGTACCAGTGAGGCTTGACTCATTGTTGACCGGTGATGATTATGCAAATGCAGTTGATGATCCATTCTACAATAAAGGGCCTTTGGAAGAGCAAATTCAGAATAAATTGTTTGATTTGACAAGAGTTATTAATATAGACGACCGATTAGAAGGACTTGGTTCGCAAGGTTTGCCGGTGAACACGATACCAGGTATTCAAGCCGAGGAAAGGTTACTGGAAATGTTATATAATCAAGGGTTGATATAAATTGATTTACGAAGTATGACAAAATTCGAGCCGGGCAAATATCCGTTTGAAGATTATCTAATGCATATAAGAGTCGGTGTAGGGATTGATCTTGTTAAGAAAAAGCAGCCAGTCGGGGAAATTGTAGAGAGCCGATGTGGGTAGATGAGGCTGCACTGGTGAAGGAAGCTGTTCTGACATCTGATTTCATCGATGCGAGAGAGCGAGCAGGGGCAGTAGGAAATTTGGAGTAGATCTTCGTGAGTGGGGACTATTTTGATATGTGGAAAGAGCAAAAAATGCACTTGTATATGTACTTGTATGATAGTATAATATTGTATTACTTTTAGATTTTCGATCACAACGGCACTCAGACAGCGCTGGTATTTCGGAAAGACAGTTTTTGATTTTTCGTGAGAGTTTCAGTAAGATTTTTTGCTTTTCAAAGCTCCATACAGGTTCTTCATTTTTTCTTTTCATTTCCTTGTTTTTCCCCATTATGTGTTTTGTCGGTGAGAGGGGGTGACAGAAGATGAATAAAAAACTATATGTAGGAAATCTTCTGTATGAAGTGACAGACGATCAGCTTAAAGATCTTTTCTCACAAGCTGGTAGTGTCGTTTCAGCTCAAGTGATCCGTTTTGCAGACAGTGGACGATCAAAAGGATTCGGTTTTGTCGAAATGGCAACTGAAGAGGATGCTCAAAAAGCTATCCAAATGTTCCACGAACAGGATTTCTCTGGTCGCAAACTTATCGTCAACGAAGCACGCCCTCCAGGCGAACGCAGACCCCGTTTCGGCGGTGGCGGCGATCGTCGTATGGGTGGTGGTCGTCGTTTTGATCGTAATGATCGAGGCGGTGGCGATCGAGGTGGCTATGGTCGTCATCAAGGTGGTGGCGGTTATGGTCAGCAACATGATGATATGATGTCTGAGTAATACTCACATTATCTATATCATTCAGCTCCGGTTTCATCGCCGGAGCTTTTTTTATTGGGTTTTAATCATGCTTAGGGTTTAATTCCCCGGATCCCCGCATCGAGTTGTCATGCTGAGGCAACGCCGAAGCATCCAGTACTAAAAAGCACTGGATTCCTGCCTACCGGCAGACAGACTTCGCTACGCTCCCACCTCATCGGTGGACAAGCAGAATGATATTTGATACCCCGAGGTATACCTCAAGGAGAATTATTTAATAGTGAAAAGTGAACAGGTCATAAGTACAACTGAGAAGTGAAAAGAAGTGCGATATGTGATGAATCACATTGCTATAGTAATAGTTGAGGTTGGAGCAAATTCATGCAGAGGAAAATATCTGTAGTGGAGCCATTTATGGGTCTTAACTATTGAATCTTTCAAAGTCTGAAAGGAGAGAGGAGCATATGCTTCGTGTTTATTAAGTCAAATTAGTCTACATCTGAAAGTGCATAAGCTCCGGCTGCTAATACTGCTCCAAATTTTACAAATTCGCTACCAACTGTAATTAGCTCTTCGTTAGCGGGATTTGATGGGTCTACATCAGCCAATGAGATCGTTGCAAACCCCTCAGCTAAAATGGCTAAGCCCGTTTCACCTGTTTTGTATGCTGCTCCTTCAATAAACTTTCTTCGTGTCATCGGTGTCTTTAGAGCTTCTTTTGCAAACTCTTTGTCAGTGAAAAAATTATAAGTATCGGACATGCTGTCTAGTATTTTGGACATATTTGAATGTGTTATTTATCAATGGGAAATACAAATCAATTTCTGGTAATAATCAAAAATAAATTTAGAGTATGAAATTATATCATTTTTATGTGATTTTAAAACCTCAAATTTAGATAAAGCCTTGCTTGTTCTGCATACCAAAGATCAATAAAATTAAATAAGTGCAGACTATATCTACACATAATCAAACACCTAAAGAGCCGTCTGACCTATTAGCGTCAATATTTCAAATTCTCGTATTAAAGATACTGCATGTTGTTTGATTTGCTCCGTTATAGGTACAAGCACAATGCCTTTCCCCATTTGTCCGTAGGCGACTAAAGCTCCTAGCGGAGCAGCCAAAATAGCAGGAAGCGTAAGCAGGTCTTCTTCACCATCGATTGTGATGGTGTGTTGGCCGAGTGGCTGACCATTTTGATAGGCAGGCATCGATTCAAAAATCGCGTCTGCTGCTTTTTTGGTGATCGATCCCGCAGGGTTTGATATTTTAGATTGTTTTAAAGATATGTCAGAAAATTTGACAGCCCTTTTTCTCCGAGTGATAAAATCTATAACTGCTATATCAGGCATTCTTCCTGCCTGGCTGAGGGTGTATGACACGACGTCCCCAACTGTGATCAAGAGTGATGGACATATATCGGCTATGTGAGCGACTGCCTTTCGTGCGGTCAAGGCAGGTGATTGACGCACTTCGGCTACGATTTGTCCAAGAGGTTTGCGAAGTTTGACGCGCAGGTCTTCGGGCATAGACAAATCTTGTTCAAACAATTTGCGATATGCATGACCTTCGCGATCGATTTCACCTCGGCGGATACGGGTAGACCGGATGACTTCTTCATCATATCCTTTTTGCAAAGGCACTACAATCAACTGTAGAGGTGGTAAGCCGTGCTGACGACGCTTCACGTTGATGGCCTGGCCATTTGCTCGGGTTTCTTCAGTGACCAGAAGTGCCTCGATATCTTTTTCGTCTGCCGCAACTCCATACATATCATTCAGCGGGATGATGGTCGCGCGTTTTTGAAGATTATGTTGGGTGAGAAAGATGGAGAGTTGATTTACGCGGCTGGGGTAGCTTTCGAGTGCACTACGATAGTGTTTGGTGTGTACAAGGATATCTGTGGTGATACCAATAAATACATGATCGCCTGCATCAAAGGCCGCCTGCAGAAAAGCGATGTGACCTGCGTGTATGTGGTCAAACGTGCCTCCCACAGCCACACAGCGGAAATGTTTTGTCGCCATGCGCTACGGAATATATTATGCTGTTATTATACCAGTTAAAAATATAGATTTGATGTGTAAAAGATGCCGGCATGAAGAGCTCTTATTCGATCGAAACGATCACTTGTGTGCCTTTATGTACAAATAATTCAATTGGATGCTGCTCATCAAGTTTGAGGTATGTGTTGATAGCGCCATCGGTAATTTGTATTTGAGTGCCATTTGTACCAACGGCATCCGGATTGAGAAATGATAGTGGTTCATATACCAGACCAACAGAAAGTTGTCCGTCGACGACAGAGCGTCGATGATCGATTTCCTCTCCCGGAATGACAATTTCCAGATTTTGAGGTTATTGACCAATTTCATACAGAAACACGTTGGCTTTTGTCATTTTATTTGCTTTAAAAATAAATTTTGGAAAAGATATGGGTTGTTCTTGAGAAATGAACAGCGTTTGTTTATACTTGCTCTATTATATGGCTCAAAACGACAAATATCAACCTCAACAATTTGAGGAAAAGTGGCTGCAACACTGGGAATCTGAAGGACTGTTTCAGAAAAGCTGGAAACAGCAGGAAGTAAGTCCTGAAAATAAAAAATACTTGCTGTTTGCTTTTGCATATCCCTCAGGTGCTGGTCTTCATGTCGGTCACGTCGAATCCGCGACTGCGCTTGATATTTTAGCTCGCTACTATCGTGCAATTGGCAAAAAAGTTTTTTTCCCTGTGGGATGGGATGCGTTTGGGCTTCCTGCTGAAAATTATGCTATCAAGACCGGAGTGCCGCCTGTTGAAACTACAAAAAATGCCATCAATACATTTCGCCGGCAGATCAAGCGGCTCGGGATATCTTATGACTGGGAGACTGAGATCGCCACCTGTCATCCTGGTTACTACAAATGGACGCAATGGCTTTTTTTGAAATTGTATGAAAAAGGTCTAGCCTACAAAAAAAATGCACCGGTAAACTGGTGTCCGAGCTGTCAGACAGTGCTTGCCAACGAGCAGGTGGTAGAGGGGAAGTGTGAACGATGCGGGAGCGCAGTCGAACAAAAAGAGATGGTGCAGTGGTTTTTCAAGATTACGCAGTATAAAGATGAACTGATTGAAGGATTAAAACAGGTTGACTGGCCAAAAGCTACCAAATCTCAGCAGCTCAATTGGATAGGCAAAAGTGAAGGTGCACAGGTGACATTTAACATTCAGAAAGAGGGACTAAGTGTCAAATTCTTGGAAGTTTTCACGACCGCACACGATACGATATACGGTGCGACTTTTATGGTTGTGGCACCGGAGCACCCGCTTGTCAATGAGATATTGACAAGTGAAGTTGTCGATCAGGAAAGGATCAAAGCGATTCGTGCATATGTCGAATCTGCAGGCAAAAAAACAGAAGAAGAACGACTCATCAACAAAGAAAAAACAGGCGTTTTTTCGGGAATATATGTCAAACATCCGTTGACTGGCGATAAGATTCCGGTTTGGGTCGCTGACTATGTGCTGGTGCAGTATGGCACTGGCGCTATCATGGCTGTGCCAGGACATGATGACCGCGACTTTGAATTTGCGAAAAAATTTGATTTGCCTATCACATATATTGCCGCAAAAAAAGGGAATAAAAATTCAGAATACATTAGTTTTGCGAAAGATATAAAGTCAGATCCGTCTGAATATATTCTGGTTGATTCCGGCGAGTATTCAGGTATGGACTTTGTGGAAGGTAGAGAAAAAATTATGCAAAAACTGGAAGAGCTTGGAGTGGGAAAAAGAGAAACTACATATAAATTACGCGACTGGCTTGTGTCGAGACAGCGTTATTGGGGAGCCCCAATACCAATCGTTTATGATCCTCAGGGGAAAGCACATCAGGTGAAAGAGGAGCATTTGCCGTGGCTTTTGCCGACAGATGTGGATTTCCGGCCGACCGGCGAGAGTCCTCTTAGGAGATCAGCAGAATTTAAGGAACGGGTAGAAAAGTTGTACGGAAAAGGATGGACGCCTGAATACGACACGATGGATACGTTTGTGGATTCTTCATGGTATTTTCTCAGATATACCAATCCGCGAGACGAACGTGCATTTTCCACGAAAGAACAACTTGCACGCTGGCTGCCGATAGACTTTTACATGATCGGACCAGAGCACATCGTTTTACATTTACTTTACAGTCGGTTTTTTACTAAGTTTTTGCGGGATGAAGGATATGTATCGATCGATGAGCCATTTCAGACGATGCGTCATCAGGGCATGATTCTCGGCCCTGACAATAGAAAAATGAGCAAAAGCAAAGGCAATGTCATCAATCCCGATGAAGTTATTGAGTTATACGGAGCCGACACTCTACGCATGTATGAGATGTTCATGGGGCCGATTGAGGCAGATAAACCGTGGAGTACGACGAGTGTACAAGGTGTCTATAGGTTTTTGAGAAGAGTATGGAATCTCTTTCATTTAGTCACGAGCGAAGCATTAACGATTAAGAATGGGGAACAAGTCTCAAAGGAGATGGATGATTTGTCAATAAAATTGACCAAGACGGTGGCGAAGGTGACAGGGGACATTGAAAGTCTGAAGTTCAATACCGCGATCGCCAGCATGATGGAGTTTGTTAATCTATGGGAGGAAGTCGTGAAACGTGAAACGTGTAGCGTGAAACGTGAAGAGTTGGTGCCGTTTTTGAAAATTTTGTCGGTGTTTGCGCCGTTTATGACTGAGGAGATATGGCAGACGGTTTATCAAAAACAGAATTCGATCCATCTTGAACCGTGGCCACAGGTTGATACTTCGATACAACAGGAGGCGAGTGTGACTATTCCCGTCCAGATAAATGGCAAAGTCCGCTCGTCCGTGACGATTCAGACTGATTGGAGCGAGGAGCAGGTCGTCACAGAGGCGAAAAAGGATGAAAAGTTGCAGAAATATCTATCGGGTGAGATCAAAAAGACGATTTATGTGAAGGGGAAGATAGTAAATGTGATCATTTAGCTTTCATCAGGACTTCTTTTGTTTAGTAAGTTTTGCCAAAATCCCCGATCTGTCACTAATTCACTTGCTCGTCGCATCGCTTCATTTAAATCATCTTGAGATTTGTCAGGGTAGGTTATTTGTTCGGCAAAGCGGTGTACGACTTGTGCTGTACCGGATAATAGAGGGCCGCTATTTTGAGTTAGGTCTATATCAGCTAGATCAATTTGGAGTATTTTTTCTCCTCTTTGCCTTGCTTGTAGTGGGGGTTGCTGAGGAAGCGGGTTTTTAATAAAGATGAAGGCTGCACCGTCTAATTCGGACATTTCATCTCTATTTTTTCCCGTGAGTGCTCCATGTACTTCGATTGCTGCGTTGGCAACGGTGGATAAAATCTTTTCGTCAGGATTTAGTTGTGGGTCGGCTTGAAAAAAAGTTTTTCCTTTGCGCGTAATAAGAGTTTTCCAACCATTTTCATTTTCTGCTGACATAAAGTTTATCAATGCATTTACAACTTATTACTTTTTTATCTTTGTGATATATTTTAGTCGTGATCACAATTTGAAGTAAAACCATCCGGCAACATATCTCTTCTAATAGTCTGACCGATCTTCCACAAATCATCTTCATCGATGTCTGGCTGTGCTAATTTAGCCTCTTTTTGTCCAAGTACCTGAGCGGTAATATTTGCAAGCATATCATCTTTTATATGTACATTTGTACCAACTTCAAAGCGAATCTGCTTGGGGCCATTATTCTTTTCAAGCTCATCATACACCACAAGATTGTTTGGCTCCTCTTGCCCTGTGGTATACGTAATGGTCCATGGAGGCTCAGTTTTGTTTGCTTCCCGTATGTGAGATAAAAACTCACTACCATCCATTCCTAGTGTTTCATCTGTAGGGCTTACTCCTTGTAGTGCATTTGCTCCGATTTGGGCAAGTCTATCGGGTGATATGTTGTCTGATTGAAAGTTTATGCGTGTGGCATTATCTACGACTGTCCATTTCATATTAGGATACTGAAATATATATAATCAATACGTATTATAGTACTTTTTTGGCACGATGCAAAACTAATTATGTGCGGGTTGATAAAAAAAGGGGAGAATTCAGAGTGATTTGAAAGGAAATAATTTAGAGCTTGAACAGGAAAATGTTCCAGTTGTTTCCGTCTGGCCGAAGATAAGATTGATGCTGTCGTCACCGGTACGGCCTCCGATTACTATGTTGCTATCCTCCCGTGTGGTAAGAGCATACGTGGAATCTGGGGGTAGGTGTAGTACCGATTCAGTTGGCACTTTGCATTGTGCAGATTGATCGAGAAGGCTCCAAGTGCATCTGCCTCCTGCTTGCATAATGGCAGGGGCGATACCGAGGCAATCTGCCGGCATGATGATGGTCTTATCAGGATGTGTATGACTCAATAAGTTTTCTTGAGAAATGGGTGGTTCGATCTGTCCTGCACCAAGGAGTTGTGTCGCAAACAAAAGACCAGCTGCAGTGATTTCGGGATTAAAAACTTTTTTCAATTTATTATGATAAATGGTCAGGGTTATTGATGATCTGTCGGGCAATCTCTTCTGGCATCATTTATACTTGTGTACGTGCAATATCGTCTTCACTTTTTTGAGATTCACGCAGATACTCCAATGCCCTTGTTGTTATAGACGCAATTTTAGTAAGAAAAAAAATACACAACAATTTTAACATAAAAATAAAAATTGGATCGAAAGTAAAAAAAAGTGCGTATTTTAGTTATTACTTATTGCTTCTTTTCGAGCAAAGAGGGATTGGGGGATAGAGTGTATGCGCCAAATGTTCCCTCTGTCCCATCTTGTACAAACGACTTTCCGATAGGAACATCTTTAGTATTGTCCTGAGCAAATTCATATCATACTGTACACAAGTGTACGCAGGTCAATATTATTCTTACTTTTCTTGTGTCAGTTTGCTGAGGGGAAAGGTGCAAACTGTGACAAAAGATGGGCATTAACTATCTATATATCAGTTAAAAATCTATTATAGGTGAAACAGAATAAGGTCCAAAAGTCTTTTCTTTTCCCAGAAAGACTTGATCTGTTTTGATTGTAACATCAGGGCCGGTTGGAGTGTGTATCCGCTCTAGTACTACACTAGTAGGTTCAGATAGTGATGAATTATCACGTACTATGTAGTACCTGCTTTCTTCGTCATTTTGAGTTGGTAGAATTTGAGTTTTTATTGCATTACCTGAAGTTATTATATATGTTTGTACTGTACTATCAATTGGACTTTCAAATGTAAGTTTGGTTGCCATAGTTTTTTAAATTTATTAACAATTCCAATATCATACGTTATAACTCGCAAAAAATACATGCAGAGCGGATATGTAGATATTCAGGTTAATTATCTTCGATTTCTTGAATTGTATATAAGTCTGCGTATTTATTGCTGATGCGATGTGTTGCGATGTCTACAGCTTCTCCGGGGTAGAGGATGATCGTAGGCCAAGGATAGTCTATAGACTTATCTATATCTACTCTCAAAAGATGTTTTAATCCGGCATCAAGATGATGAACCTGAAAGGGAAAACCTGTTGTTTGAGTCGTTTTTTGTTGTTCTATAAGATGAGTATAGTACGTTTCAAGAAGAGAAATGAAGATTTTGCGTATAAAATGAGCAACTATTTTTGATAGATTAAAGCTGAATGTGTATTTTTTTGTATGGTAAAAGTGCTTGCGATTTATACCTAAGCTTTATTATTAGATTTTTCCGGGAATGTATTTTTTATAGGTAGGTCGGTAGCGCTACTGTCTTCTGGCATAGGTGTGGTATTTGGTACAGGATTGTCAAGAGCATAAGCCACTGAAAATTCACTCACAAATCCACTGATGTGGGCTATAGTAGCATCGCGAAAAATATCAATCTTAAGTGGTTTTACCGGAGGTGATGTTTGATTTTCATTTGATACAGTCATATATCATACGTAAATGTGTGAGCCCGGAGAGAATCGAACTCTCAACCAACAGCTTAAAAGGCTGCTGCTCTACCATTGAGCTACGGACCCGTGTATTAGCTGATAGCTTTTAGCTGTTCGCTATTAGTTTATTAAGTTTCCATTTTATCACACTCTTATCATCTATACAAAACAAAAACCACGGACTTTTGGCCCGTGGCTTTTATGTAAATTACATTTTGTTATTGAGCTGTTGCTCCAAGCTCAAGCACCATCGTGTTTGTACGATTCACTGGTGACATATCTGGCGCAGCTACAACTTCTTCAGGTGCGGCGGCTGACACTGAAAAGTGATATCTGACTACATTTGTGGTCGTTGGTACGACTGAAAGAGGTAGTTTTGCATTGATTTCAGCTTGAGAAATAGGTTTGACTACCACTTTGCCAGACAGTCCAGATGCTGCATGATTTAGTTCAAACACAAGACGGTTCTCCTCTTTTTGGGTGAGAAGAAGCTGCAAAGCTATCTGTCTTGCGACTTTTCTCATATCACTGGCATCTGCAACCCAACCTTCTGTGCCGACAGCAAAGTCAACTGGTGCATATTCATAATACAGGTATTGTCTCTTGGACCCTTCGACATCAAGTAGACTGGTATTTTTGATCGTTACGTCCCATTTTGAGTCGACACCTGGATCAGGTTCAGTATAGGTGGTAGTAGCTGCGCTTACTACACTGATTGTTGCTCCTGGATCACCATAGACAAAAACTGTTGGCGAGCTACCAGTGAAGCGTACAGGACAGTTTGGAAGAGTTGTTTTGATCTCATTGATGAGTTTTTCAATTTTTTCTCTGAACTGGAGAGAGTCATCAACTCCGGTGGGAATGTTCTCAAACAATGTGCGTACATTTGCAAGAATTTGCTCTTCGGTCTGGTCTGCACGATTTATATACCACCATTCATATACATTTTCTTTGTCAGCACGTGGTCCATACCCGATTCTCATGCCATTGTACTCATAAATAGGATTCATATCCTGCTCTGATGGTTTGCAGTAAATACTGATATCCTGTTGAGCCTGTTGGGTGGGGAAGCGAAGCGTATCCTGTTTTTGACCTGGATCGCCAACCTGAGCATTCACGGTGAAATTTGGCACAAGATTTTTCAGACGATTCCATGCTGATGGTTGTGAGGCTTGTGCATTTACAGTGGCAGTAAATTTTAAACGGTAACCTTCCTTTGTCTCCATATATCCTCGTACTACATAATAAGGAGAAAGCGTCATCTGGCTTACCGTGGGCGGTTGTTCAATATAAGCAAGCGCTACATCTGTAATAGTAGCTTTTTCTGACATCGCTGTATTTCCCGGATACACCTGTTGTATGTCAAGCTTTCCTTCTCCTGATGGACTTGAAAGGAAAAATTCATACTCTTTATTTTTTATTTTTGCAACAGCTTCGTCATAACTGATAATGGATGCTGAAGTTTTTTCAGGCATGAGCATTCGCATATTTGAGCTGATATAGACGACTTTTTGTGTTTTTTCATCAATTCCGAGCGTAATAGTATTAAAATCGTCTTTTCTCTTAAATCCATCTGTATTATCAGAGGTTCCTGTGATATTGACGTCTTGAGGATCATCAGGAAGTGTTACTGTGGGGGAAAGCTGGGCAAGTTTGGTATTTTCGGGTAAGTTGGCAAGACCAAACGCATTTAAAATAGGAAGCTTCATATCTGCCCAAGAACGATGAAGTTCAACGTACTTCATGCCTGGTTTATCCTGCCTCATGTATGTGCCGCTTACCTTGATAGTTGGGTCGTACATACCGATATTCGTTAATAAAGCATAAACTGACTGTTCCAAGGTGGCGCCTGCGGGAAGTGCAAGTCCGACCGCTGAACTATACATGTATTTTCCACCCGCTGGATAAAATATCATGACTGATGAAGTTGCTGCAGAATAACCCACCATAGCTTTTTCTGTTGTTTCTATTCTTTCTGCTGAACCTAATTTGCCTGCGATCATATTGATTTCGTCAGGAGCGAAGGTTTGCTTAATTGTATAACCTGTTGCGGTTGCTGGGACTACAGGTGCTGTGGCGGTAGATTCCCATTTTGCTACTTGCACATCTGGAAGAGGTGAGACTTGTACCTGTTCTCCGGTATTTTGCTCATCATTTTCGTTCATATCTTTCTTATCGACCATAGCTTCATCTGGACCCTTTGATTTGTTAAAAAAGAAATAAGTGATACCTATAAGAGCTACTAAAACTACCGCTAGAGAAGCAATGATAGCTTTGTTAATGTGGCTTGATGGCATTGCTGTAGCAGGCTGATTTTGATTTTCTTGAGGCATAGGTGCGTTAGCAGCTGACTCCATAGGATAAATAAAATGTATTAATAAATACAAGGTACACCATTTTTTATTCTACTGTCAATAGGAAAAAAATAGTAGTTGTATAGTTTGATCTCTTGCGATACAATATCAGTCTTATGTTTCGTCATCTTCACACATTGCCAAATGGTTTGCCATTCCTGATTGTTGATACTCATAGTTTTCCTTCTCTCACTGTCATGTTGCTTGTTGGTGCAGGTTCACGATATGAAGACGAGAAGAACAACGGCATCTCTCATTTTTTGGAGCACATGGCTTTTAAAGGCTCTGAACAGTATCCTACTTCATATGACATTTCCTCAGTAATAGAAGGAATGGGTGGTGTTTTTAATGCATTTACTTCTAAAGATCATACGGCATACTATGTCAAAGCTACGCGCACTCATTATGCAAAAATCATCCATATTCTTTCAGAAATGATTCTGAAGCCCCGTCTACTCTCAGAAGAAATTGAAAAAGAAAAAGGTGTTATTAAAGAAGAGATCAATATGTATGAAGATATGCCGGCACATAAAGTATCTGAGTATTTTGATCATCAGATGTTTAAAGGAAACCCATTGGGATTTGATATAGCGGGCACTGCCTCCACAGTAGATTCATTTACTCGTGAAACTTTTCAGACATATTTGAGAGAACATTATCATCCCAACAATGCTGTTCTTGTTGTTGCAGGTGGTCTAGGAGGAAAGGAAGGCTCTGAGGATCTTAAGGTATATCAGCCTTATATTGATGAAGCTCAAAAGCAGTTTGGCGGATGGGAAAAACGTTCAAAAATCCCTTTTGTACCTTTTGATACGAGGATGGAAAAATCTCAAAAGGTATATTTTAAAAAAACTGAACAATCTCATTTTTGTCTCGGATATAAAGGTATTCCGTTTACGGATTCACGTCGGCATGTTGCTTCTGTACTAGGTACAATTCTGGGTGGCGGGATGTCTTCCCGTTTGTTTATGGAAGTGAGGGAGAAAAGGGGTCTTTGTTATTATATTTCCACGGGAAAAGAGATGTATCAGGATACTGGCGCGTTTGTCACCCAAGCAGGGGTATCCAACGATCCTCAGAAAATCAATGAAGCGATACGAGTTATCAAAGAGCAACAAGAGGAAATTGCGTCTGGAAAAGTCACGGAAGAAGAAGTAAAGCGATCAAAAGATTATTTGGTAGGAAGACTTTTATTATCTCTAGAAGATTCATATAAAGTTGCATCTTTCAGCGGCGGCAGATATCTGTTTGAAAAGGACATGACCACTCCCCGAGAAATTGTTGAAAAAATAAATGCAGTCACTTCTGAAGACGTCTCTGATCTAGCGAGAACAATTTTTCAAGATTCACAGATGATTTTTAGCCTTATAGGGCCCTTTGAGAAGGGTGATGTCAGCCTCGATTGATTTCCTCGCGGTGTCATATATCATAAATGCATGCCTGATGTTACTCTTGTGATTTTTGTCTCAGTTATTGGTGTTTTTTTTGGATCATTTCTTCTTCTTTTGGCTGACAGACTTTCAAACAATCGTACTATTTTAGGACGGTCGCATTGCGAATCATGCAAACATACGCTCGTTTGGTATGATCTTATTCCAATACTTTCTTTTTCTTTTTTAGCCGCAAAGTGCAGATATTGTCAGGCAAGGTTAAGTTTTTTTTATCCGATGAGTGAGTTTGCATCGGGTATACTATTTGGTCTCACCTGGTATCTGAGTACAACAGTGTACTCTTCAACACACTTGCACATATTACACGTTTGTATTGCGGCGGTACTTTTTGCTATTTTTCTTGCTGATTTGCGATATCAGATCATTCCTGATGAATTACAAATCGTTTTATTTTTACTGGCAATTATTCGTCTGTTTTTTTTGATTGGTTTTCCTGTGGGTTTTGTAGAAGTATCACTTTGGTACGAATACGTGATGGGTCTTGTTATTACTACATTACCACTTCTCGGACTATTCATCATCACAAAAGGCAAAGGAATGGGTTTTGGCGATGTTAAGTTTGCGATCAGTATGGGGTTATTGTTAGGTTGGTGGGGAGGACTCATCGCATTGTATCTTGCATTTGTTTCTGGCGGATTTTTCGGTGTGTTGTTTTTGCTTTTTAGAGTAAAAAAACTCAAATCTCGTATCGCTTTTGGCCCGTTTCTCATATTGGGGACATATGCGGTTCTTTTTTTTGAGCTTGAACTCATGCAGTTTTTTCTTAAAGTGATATAATAAACTTTCGCTTTATTAATTTATTTGTCTATGGAACAAACTCTTGTGATTTTTAAACCAGACGCAGTTTCGCGCGGGTTAACCGGTGAAATTTTATCACGATTTGAAAAAGTAGGACTCAAAATCGTAGCTATGGAGATGCTTATGGTAAGCCGTGAACGTGCAGATAAACATTATCCTGCGTCACGTGAAGAGTTTATCAAAGGCATGGGTGGCAAAACACTTGAGAATTATGAAAAATTGGGCATTGATGCTGAAAAAGAGTTTGGTACCAAAGACGCTCACGAAATCGGTTTGAAAATTCGTGAATGGTTGGTGGATATGATCACAGAAGGTCCAGTCATCGCTATGGTACTTCAGGGGCCACATGCAGTGGAACTTGTCCGCAAAATGGTAGGACACACGCTGCCATTGGCTTCTGCCCCAGGTACCATTCGCGGAGATTATTCATATGATTCATCCTATTTGGCAAACACCGGTAGACGGCCGATCAAAAATTTGCTTCACGCTTCTGGGAACGTCGAAGAGGCGCAATATGAAGTAGGTCTCTGGTTTCCTCCAGAAAAGATCATGAACTATACTCGGGTCGAAGAGCAGGTGATGAAGTAGGTGTTAGGTTTTAGAACATGTCATCCTGAGCGGAGCGAGCGGAGACGAAGGATCTCTTAGTTAAATGCGAAATAGATTCTGTCACTCGTTAATTCTCCCATCAGTGCTCGAACCAGCGACAGGCTGGAAAAATTCTGCGCGCTGATGGGCACCCTCCACTCCTGACACCTATTTCACACAACTATAAGTATTTTATCAACATACATTGGTAATTACTTGAGTCCAATCTTGCCGCTGTAGCTCAATCTGGATAGAGCAGTCCCGTCCTAAGGGAAAGGTTTGGAGGTTCGACTCCTCTCAGCGGCACTGTTATATGGGCGATTAGTAGGTAGCTTTTTCGTCGTTAGAATCAGTTTATAAAGTGCATAGCATGAGGGATTCAACAAGGTTGTAGGACTGCCTACCGCAGTCAGGTGTTCGGTTTCAGGTTATAGGTGTTAGTGTTAGATTTTAGAACATGTCATCCTGAGCTTGACGAAGGATGATGATTGATTATCATGGTTTGTCAAGGCTTTCTATCGCAAGTAGGCACCTTTTTAACTACATCAAAAAGATGTACACTGGAAATCATCAATGAAAAGAACTTCCCATCACCGACATGATTATATTCGTGTTCTTACGATGCGTACAATCGGTAATTTTCTCATTCTTTCCTCACTTTTTGTCATAGGCAAAACATTTTATCTTCCTGCCCGGGCGGAAGTTAGGTATTTTTTAGATCAATATCATAAAAAAAATTATGTTGTCGCAACTCAAGATGAAGCTCCAAAGCTGATTCGAGAATTCAAAGCAAAGGAAGCGGGACGTGCCCTGGCAGGCGTAGCTGACGTGAGGTATGAGGTGCTTGTACCTGTCGATCCTGACTTTAGCATCGTGATACCGGCTATAGGTGCAAACGCAAAAATCATTCCGAATGTTGATAGTGCTCAGCGGGAAACGTATCTTGAGGCTTTGCAAAAGGGAGTTGCTCATGCAGAAGGTACGGCTTTTCCTGGAGAATCCAGTCATATTTTTCTCTTTGCACACTCTACCGATTACTTCTGGAATGTCGGAGCTTACAATGCCGTTTTTTATCTCCTGTATAAACTGCAACAAAGCGATGAAGTAAATCTTTTTTATAAGGGCCAGAGGTATCGATATCAAGTAAGCGACACTCAAGTTGTAGATGCTTCAGCGGTAGAATATATCACCCGCAAAACAGATCATGAACTGTTGACACTTCAAACCTGTTGGCCTCCAGGAACTACACTTAAGCGTCTTTTGATCTTCGCAAAAAGAGTCGCGGAGTAGATAATCAGCTTATAAAGTTCATAAAGTTCATAAAGTCTATAAAGTTTGTAAAGTCGTGTAACGTGCAACGTGTAACATGTAGCATGTAACAATCTAATTATGTAAGCGTTAGGTGTTAGGTGTAAGGTGTTAGGTTTAAGGCCTGTTCTCCGAATTGGGGGTGTTAGGTTTTGGGTGTTAGATTAATATTCTAAGTCAATCTGCCGCAGACAGGCCATTATGACAGTAAGTGGGTAAGTCATGTTGGTCAATCAGTAGATTAGTCTATCTTTTATTATTCAAGTCCGATGGAGTAGAGATCACCAAATTGATTATTGCCAGGGTTGAGGTCTACAATAACGAGTAGATTGCCGTCAGAAGATATCGCAAAGAAATTTTGATCAAATGGACCTGCGTACACTACTTGTTTATTTTCTCCATCGTATTGCATTAACGAAATTTGGTTTAACTCCTTTAAAACGATATAGTCAGAGGTCGGGTACCAGAGTATATTTTTTTTCACCTGATTTGTTATTTTTTGGCTTGTTACGAGACCGTATGTGGGTTTTTCAGTACTTGAAGAACTAGCCTCTTGAGTATCGGCTGATTTTTGGACTGTCTTTTCAATTTCAGCGATTCGGGCGATTTCACTATCTAGTAGTTCTTTTTCAATATTGCCTGGTTGACGGTAATTTTTATCTTCCTTTTCATCATAAATATATATATCTCCCTTGGTCAGATTACGCTGTTCTGAGACCTGATTTGAGCCAATAAGCGGTGGGTCAATCACCAGGGGAAGTGTGTCATTATTTTTGGCGACGTACAGTATTTTTTTTTGGTTTGGTGAAAGGCTCACCAGTACAAAAGACCGTAAGGCAACTGAGCGAATTTTTTTGGGGAGCGATTCCAGTACTTTTATCGTGTGGGCTGTTTTATCTTCTTCCCATTTTTTAATAATATTTATTTCTTTTGAATTAGTGACCTGCAGTAACTCCGTGTTTTCTTGTTCAAGAGAAAGTAGGTAAATGAGAGGTCCTTCTGAAGAAGAAAAAATTGCGAGTATTTGTTTTAAATCTGAGTCAGAATAAACCTCGAGAGAATTGAGATCAATATCTGATGGTAAAAGAGATTTTTTAAGTAGGATTGTCAAAGGAGTAAAGAGAGACAGAGTTCCATTTGTTGGTTCGAATAAATAAATACCATCGGTTTCAATATCGCCTTTTTGACTAATTAAAATAATTTTTTGTCCATCTTCAAGAAGCAAGGCTTTGGAGACACTTATATTTGTAAGGGGTGTAAGAGTGGGATTTTTTGAAAACAATCGTGCATCCAGACTCATAACAGTTTCACCTTTAAGTGCGATCGTTTTAGTCCATTCAGAATAGCCTTCTTTTTTAACACTGACCTCATAACGTCCGTACGGGAGAGTAACATTACTGTTTGTGGCTCCCTGCAGTTCTTTATTGATGTATATTTTTGCAGCTTTTGGATTTGATGAAATAGCGAGGATTCCAGTTGAGACGATTTTATTTTCTTGAAAGTTGAATCTATAGCCACGGGCATACGCGATAACGCCAACCAGCACAATGCAAAAAATAGAAAAAAGACATGTATAAAACAGTATCCATGGCGTGAGCTTGACCAGAGATTTCATAGAGTAATTTATTATACATGTTTCGAGCTGTTATAATGTACCTACTTTCAAATTCCTCTTATATTTGCGCCGCATATGTGGTTTCGTCAAAAAGTCGGTATAGATCTTGGTACGGCAAATACTCTCGTGTATGTTGCGGGAAAGGGTGTTGTATTGAATGAGCCTACAGTAGTCGCGTATTCAGTTGATTCTCGCGAAGTACTTGCGGTAGGTGCAGAAGCACGGGAAATGGTAGGACGTACACCTCAGGGGATTGTGGCAGCTCGGCCGATGAAGGAAGGTGTGATCGCAGATTATACGACTACCTCCGCCATGGTAACATATTTTCTCAAAAAAGCTCTCAAAAGGCGCATTCTCTGGCCGGAAGTGATGATATCTATTCCAGGCGGCTCTTCTCAGGTTGAAAAGAGGGCTGTTGTGGCAGCTTGCAAACAGGCTGGTGCAAGTGACGTATATCTCATTGAAGAACCTTTGGCAGCAGCCATTGGAGCAAAGATACCTATCTCTCAGCCGAATGGACATATGATTGTCAATATTGGCGGTGGTACTGCAGAAATTGGTATCCTTTCTTTAGGACAGTTGGTTGTTTTTAAAACGGTGCGGACCGCAGGCACAAAAATTGACGAATATATTCGTCAACACATGAGGAAAAAACACTTTTTGCATATCGGCGAGCGAACAGCGGAAGAAATTAAAAAAAATATTAGTAATGCTCATATGCCAGAAGGTGAAGCTATCGAAGAACGCACTTATGAGGTAAGGGGACGAGATACTCAATCCGGGCTTCCTCGGATAATTCAGATTGGCGAGAAAACCATACACGAGGCTATTCAACGACCATTGCGACAGATTGTCGATGGAGTGAAGGAAGTTTTGTCACAAAGTCCTCCCGAACTTGCGGCAGATATTGTCGACAAGGGCATAGTCCTGTCAGGCGGTACAGCACTTATAGGAAATTTAGACAAATTTATCACTTACTATACTGGCGTTCCGTCATTTGTGGTTGAAGAGCCGCTTTATTGTGTGATACGCGGTATTGGTGTCGCGATTGAGAATCTGGACAGTTATAAAAAAGCGATTAGATAGTTTGTAAAGTTAGCTGTTAGGTTTTAGGTGTTAGGTGTTAGCTTATTAGGTTTAGTTGATAGGTAAAAGCCTGCCCTTCGAGTCGGAGGGTGAATAGGTAACTGGTTTTATTTTGCAAATTAAGAGTGAAGAATTAAGAAATAAACACAATACTTCTTCCTTAATTTGTAATTGAAAATTGGCAGTTTGTCATTAGTAATTGGTAATTATGTATGTCTCAGCTATTTTCTCTACCGGTTGGTACTCTTTCTCATAAAGAGTTACTTTTTCAAATCAAGCAACATGCGGGTATTACAAAAGAGTGCATCCATATCATTTCTTTAAATCCGGAACATGTGATGCTTGCGCAAAAAGACGAATTGCTCCGTGAAATTATCCGTGAGCGCTCTATACCAATCAATGACGGAGTAGGGATTGAGCTTGCAGCTAGATTTTTGGGTATTCCAGTAGCGAGGCGCATCACCGGTGTAGACTTGATGACAGAACTTCTCACATATGCAGGGGAAATGGGCCTTTCTGTCTTGATGGTAGGTTCAAAAAATGGGGTAGCAGATAAAATCGCCGACTGCTATAGCAAGCGTTATACTGAGGCTAAATTTCACGCTTTGGAAGGTTATAAAAATATAAAATCACCTCAAAATGAAGAGGAAAATGAACTTGCAAAGATGATAAAGCGTGTAAAACCTAACTTTGTATTTGTAGCATTTGGGGCACCGTGGCAGGAATACTGGATCGATTCTCATCGTAATATTTTGCAACATTCAATATGTATGGGAATCGGAGGAGGATTTGACTACTTGTCTGGAGATGTTGTCCGGGCGCCTCAAATGATGCGTTTACTGGGATTCGAGTGGCTTTTTCGGCTTTTACGCCAACCCTGGCGCGTCTACAGACAATTCGCACTTATTCAGTTTGTATTGCTGGTGATCCGTGAAAAACTTAAAAGACTCTCCTAATCAACCTCTGCGGATCCAAGATGCTATTCTTGCTGTAGTTGAGTATTTTCACACGTTTCAGTATCCGCCTGATTTTGCTGAAATACATTGTTTTTTGCCGATCAAAATTACCAAGGCGGACTTGAAGAAAGAGCTGCATGTTTTAATTGCGCAACAGAAACTTTTTACTAAAAACAATAGATATAGTCTGGATATATCATTTTTTTCAGTGTACACAAAAAGAAAAGAATATTCTTCTATTTTATTATCCCAAGCACCATCATTTTCTGCTGTTTTTTTATATATTCCGTATCTTTTGTACATAGGCTACTCCGGCTCGGTCAGTATGCAAAATTCACGCGCAGGAAGCGATATTGATTTTTTTGTGATTACAGAAAAAAATACCGTGTGGATTGTGCGTTTTTTGCTTCTCATTTTGAAGCGGATTTGCAGTGTGCTCGTACCTTCGTGGAACAGTGAACTGTGGTGTTTTAATCTTTTTTTTGAGCGCGATGGTCTTCAGATCCAGAAAGAGAAGAGGGGAGTGTATGTCGGCCATGAGATTTTGCAGGTGAAAACGCTTGTGGACAAAGAGCATGTCTACGGTCAGCTGGTTGCTGAAAACAGATGGCTACAGCAGCTTTTTCCAAACATTGTCGTTCCGAATTTAAAAAGTGTCAAAAATTCTGACACCATATTCAAGGTAGTGATAAACAGAATATTAAAGCAGCCACAGGTATGGTGGCTCACAAAAAGAGGGTATAGCTGGCGGGAAGAGAATGGCCAACTCTGGCTCATACAAAACGATTATGAAGGTGAGGAGACCGATTTTCACCTCTCAGCTCATGTCGAGCATAGTAGCAGATAAGATCTTCTTATCAATTGCTGGAATCAACACTATTCGCATCATTCCACCAAGCATCATTGCTTGCGGTATCAGCTTCTTCGTATAATGCAATAGCTGCCTCTCGCACTCCTTGCGCACCTTCACCAGGTTCATTTCTTACCACGTTTAACATTGATGCGGCATATACGCGTTGGGCTTCAGATGATGAGAGAAGACCTTCATTTGCTGCACGCATCCCCGCAGATAACAAATGGTGTAGTTCGGGTTGATCTTGTGATATATTTCCATCGGGGTCAGGTGTTCCTCCCCATCTCATTTCATTTTTAAGAATTTCTTGACGTCTTGCCATGTTTGCTTCATCAACAACAACATCATCGTCATTATCTTTCAGTGCCATATTTTTTATTAAATGTATAAATTATTGATGAATTATATCACTAAATTGCTTTATATGTGTAGAAAATCAAAAAATAAGTAGATAAATTCAAATTGTGTCTTTTGTTAATGCTATAATAGTGCGTGAAGTTTTTTTAGGTGATAGATTGTTTTGCATTGAAAGAAAGCCCATCTCTCAGTGAAGAAGATGTTAGTCTAATACAAGTCAAAACATCTATCGTCAAAAGTCTAACGTCTAAGCAGGAGGAGTCGCCTAGAGGCCTATGGCAGAGGTTTGCTAAACCTCCGAGCGTCTAAAAGCGCTCGCGCGGGTTCGAATCCCGCCTCCTCCGC
>CAZNUT010000004.1:0-42291 GCA_964576365.1 uncultured Gammaproteobacteria bacterium | reverse complement strand
ATTAGAAAAATAGTAAATTAAACCTAGTCTCATGGCGGGCAGGCTGTATGATGTATATTTATAAGCAAATCAGCTACTTAACAAATTCTATGATTTTTTTTGCGATTTCTATCGGGTTATTGATCACCGAAATATGATTTGCATTTCTGAGAATGCGAAGAGAAGAATGTGGGATAAGATGATGCATTTGAACTGCTGCATGTATAGGAATAATAGTATCTTTTTCGCCTTCTACGATGAGTGTTGGTTGAACAATGGTTGGTACCACATGCCGCATATCAAGCCGATGAAATTGATCAGCGGTAAATAAATAGCTGCGGATTGATGTATAAGCTATATCAGATAATAGTCGCTCCCAATTCCAGTCCTGTGTGCCTTGAAACTCATGAAAATCTCGGTGGCCGCTCAAGTGGGAAAGTGGTAAATATGGCACCAGACGTTTTAGGGCAGCATAGGTGAATGAATCAGAAGGCAAATATCTACTGAATGTGGGGGGTTTGTAGCTTGCCTCCACGAGGATGAGTTTTGAGATATGCTTCGAATATTGTACAGTGGTCTGTAGAGCCACTGCGCCTCCATAACAGTGTCCGACTAGGACTATCTGATTTAATTTTAAATACTGAATCAACTCTATGACGTCCTTGGCGAGTCTACTCAGTTTATATGCAGATTCATTTCTTGGTCTGTCAGATAGCCCATGACCACGAAGGTCTAGCGCCACAAGTGAATATTTTTTTTCAAGACTCTGCCATTCATCGTTCCAAGCAGACAAATCGCCCCCGAGTCCATGAAGTAATATCAGCACTGTGCGGACTTGAGGAGTTGTATACTCAAAATACAATGTGTAGCCATCTGATGTTTTGAAATGACCTTCATGGCGAGTGTACTTCATCATGTTTCATTCTAGCGGTTATTTTTGCGGAAGGGTGAGAACATCGCCTACTTCGATTGCATCAGGGGAATTAAGTTTGTTTGCAGTAGCGATTTTTTGCCACGCCTCCATATCCCCATACACTTTGAGTGCGATTTCTGCCAGCGTATCACCCTCTTGTACGGTGTACGTTTTTTTGTGATAGCTCACCCGTCCTGAGCTGATGGCACTTATCTGGCCGTTTTCAGTTGCTGTAGTAAGGTTATCACTCACATGAGAAGGTGGTGATAAATTTTCTTGAGTGAGATTTGATGGTACTGTCACAGGGTTGCTTTTTATCTGCGAAGACATTGTTTGATGTTTTTTTATGATTGAGAGGGGTTTAAAAAAGCCAATTGTTTCATTGGCATATACATACACTGCTCTCAATGCGAGCATAACAACCCCAAGGCCAATAAGCGCATATTTGACTTGAGCGAGTTTAGTCATGGTGAAACGATTATACCAGTTTTTGTTGGCTTCATTGCGAACTTTTTATCGGCATGATAGAATAAATAAGGTTATATGTTTTAGATTTCTATGAATCCATTTTATATTGTATTAGGAATTATCGCTTTGATCGTTATATTCGGGATTGGCATCTACAATTCATTAGTTGCTTTGAAGGCTCGGATCATGGAAGCGCTTTCAGGTATTGATGTTCAGTTGAAAAGGCGTGCTGATTTGATACCCAATTTAGTTGAAACAGTTAAAGGATATGCAAAGCATGAGAAAGATGTGTTTGAAAATGTCACAAAGGCTCGCTCTGCTTTGATGGGGGCTCAAAATCTACACGATAAGGCAGAGGCAAATGATATGCTCACAGGGGCATTGAAATCATTATTTGCTATTGCAGAAGCTTATCCAGACTTGAAGGCAAATACCAATTTTGCAGATTTGCAACGTCAACTAGAAGACACCGAAGATAAAGTTGCATATTCCAGACAGTTTTATAACAGTAACGTACTCGAATTTAATACCCGTATTGCCCAGTTTCCTGCATTACTTTTCGCCAGCATGATGGGTTTTGTTGCATTTGAATATTTCAAAGCAGACGAGGGTGATAGAAAAAAAGTAGATGTGAAATTTTAAATTTTGCTCTTCTGTCTCCTGTCGGCTCAGGATGACAATATTTTTTTAGAATTTCGTATAACTATGTCCGTGTATGCAGAAATTAGTCAAAATAAGACAAAAACATATGTGATTTTTCTCCTCTTTATTAGTCTTTTTACTGGCTTTTTTTATCTCATAGGAACCTTAAACGGCTCGTCAGGAAGTAGTTATGCATTGATAGGTCTTGCCATATCTTCAATTTCGTCTTTTGTTTCTTACTTTTATTCAGACAAGTTGGTGCTTTCATCGACCGGGGCACGGCCAGCAACAAAAGAGGAGTTTTTTGATTATTATACAGTTACCGAAAATCTTTCTATTGCTTCGGGTATTCCCATGCCAAAGTTATACGTCATGGATGATCCTTCACCAAATGCTTTTGCGACAGGAAGAGATCCAAAGCATGGGGTTGTATGTGCAACTACCGGACTACTTAAAATCATGGATCGTGCAGAGTTGGAAGGAGTGATAGCGCATGAATTATCGCACATCCGAAACTATGATATTCTTGTTTCAACTGTGGCTGCTGTGCTTGTGGGTACTATTGCCCTTGCAGCAGATTGGATCATGCGTTCGCTCTGGTGGGGGGGGTATAGAAATGATGACGATGACAATCGGGGTGGTAATCCGATCATGTTTGTACTTCTTATAGTCGCCCTTATTGTCACACCAATTGTTGCGACACTCATCCAGCTTGCGGTTTCAAGACGACGTGAATATTTGGCAGATGCAAGCGGCGTTCTTTTGACTAGATATCCTGAAGGGCTTGCACAGGCTCTTGAAAAAATTGCAGCGTATCCGAGAGGAGTAACGGGCGCTACTTCTGCAACATCACATTTATTTATCTACAACCCACTAAGAGGGAAAAGAGTAGGCTCTATCATTACCAATCTTTTTAGTACTCATCCACCAGTTGAGAAGCGAATTGAAATACTGAGAAGTATGTGAATCAAATACGAATTATTGATGATAGGCATAAATACCAGGTAAATAGCACATTTTAATTTTCAGAAAAATTTAGACTTAAAAAGGAAATAACTTTCATTTTTGTCCGTTGCATCAGTTTGATAGCTATATCAAATAATGAGCTTTTTATAAACTCTTTAACATTAATAAACTTTATAAACTAACATGTGCGGTATAGCAGGATTCAGTGGCTTTCGCAACGACACTCTCATCAAACAATTTTCTTCTGAGCTTGTCCACCGAGGTCCTGATGGAGATGGATTTTATATCGATGAGCATATTTCACTTCTGAGTAGGAGACTTGCTATCATTGATCGTGCAGGTGGAGATCAGCCAATATACAACGAGGATCAGACTATTGTGGTTGTCTATAACGGAGAGATATATAATTATCAGGAGCTTCGTGAAGCACTTGAGGCAAAAGGACACGAGTTCAAAACAAAATCTGATACCGAAGTGATTGTACATGGATATGAGGAGTGGGGAGACAATGCATTTGATCGTTACAATGGAATGTTTGGAGCAGCTCTGTATGATATTAAAAAGAAACGTCTTCTTTTGGCGCGAGATCATTTTGGGATCAAACCATTGTATTATTCTGTTTTAGGTAATAGCGAAAAGGCAAAGGGTAAGAGCGGGTTAGTTTTTTCTTCTGAGATTAAGCCGATTTTACATTCAGGATTGGTGCAACCTGCTGTCAACGAGCGTACGTTGTATCGCTATTTGAAATTTCGTATCCATGACGACGAGACCGAGACGTTTTTTACCGGTATTGAAAGACTGTTGCCAGGCGAATTGCTTGTATGGGAACAAGAAAAAATAGCCAAGCATATGTATTCCACTCTTCAGAGTGATATTGAGAAAAGTTTTACATCTGCACCTAAAAGCATTGATCTTCAGAAAGCCACGGAAGAGTTTCAAACGCTGTTTGTTGATTCGGTAAAGCGCAGATTGGTATCAGAAGTTCCTGTGGGAACTTGCTTGTCTGGTGGACTGGATTCATCGGCTATTGCTGGAGTCGTAAATCAACTTTTACATGAAAAGAAGAGAGAAACAGCTTCAGTAGGGGCAAAACAGAATACGTTTTCTGCTGTGTTTCCTGGAAGCGGCAATGACGAAGAGCAGTATGTAGACGCGATGATAGGAAGCATGTCAAAAGTGAGTGTCCACAAGATACATCCCCGACCATCCGAATTTGTTACAGATCTGAGTGATTTTATTCGGACACAGGAAGAGCCTGTGATCAGTACGGGACCTTATGCTCAATATCAGGTGATGAGAAAAGCTCACGATCATGTCACTGTCCTTCTTGATGGGCAAGGATCAGATGAGATGATGGCTGGATATTTACCTTACTATATCGTGTACTTACGGCAACTTATCAAAGTAAAAAAATTTTTGAAGTTTACCTCAGAGATGTGGGAAGGAAGAGATGTCGTTTTGCATTTTTTAAAACAGTGGATTACCGCTTTATTTTCAGGGAAAAAAGAAATGAAGGTTGATGAGCTATTAGATAACACTTTTGTATCGCGACATAGAGAGACGACATTTAAGCCTCAACAAAACTCTCTTAAAAAACGGTTGTTTGATGATATTTTCCGCCATTCTCTCCAATCTCTCTTGCGATACGAGGACAGAAATAGCATGAGATTTAGTATCGAGGGAAGGGTACCGTTTCTCGATTTTAGACTGGTGAGATTTTTATTCTCTCTTCCTGACAGTATGATCATTCATCAGGGGTGGAATAAATATATTCTTCGAGAAGCAATCGGTAGTTTATTGCCAGACCTTATACGAAAAAGGCGGAACAAAATAGGATTTACTACCCCAGAATATGAGTGGTTATATGGACTCAAAGATCAGATTGGAATCATTTTCAGCAGTGACCGGTTTGCACACCGTCCATATTTTAATCACAAGCAGGTGATGGAGATGTATAGAAGTTTTGTCGAAGGATCTTTTCAGGATACGCTTCTGCTCTGGAGAATTATGAATGTCGAACTTTGGCTTCGGGAGTTTATTGACGTGGAGCATGGAACATGTAGCGTGGAACGTCGCAAACAAATAGATCAGAATACAGCCAAAAATAAGAAAGAATTATCATTAGTGGAAACGTCTATCGAAGTTGATAAAACAATATACAAACGCTATTTGCTGAAAACGGATCTGTTTGCAGCCGGGGATGATTTTGCGGAAAAAATTGCCAAGGCAATTGTTTCCGTCGATTGTCATCCTGAACTTGTTTCAGAATCTCATAATCAATTCGGGAAGAAGTGGTATCTGATCGTCTCTGAAAAAATTATCGCAATTTCACAGGGCAGGTCGCGATTTATCTGGGACATTCACCCTTCTTGGTGGGCAAAGATATTGTCACGATTGGTGAAGCGTACTCCAGCAGGAATAGGTCTGGGCAGCCCGTGGACAATGCAGCTTGCGATTGAAGAGGCCGGACTCTCACGCATTTTATTTGCGACTTTTTGTTCAATGGTAGGGAAAATCATAGGTATTCACGGCATTTTTTATCAAGTAGCTGGACATGGCGTGAATGCGATCGACGGACCAACTTCTTATTCTCTTTTTCCGTCAAATGTGTCTGCCAAACTTCCACCAAAAGATCCGCAAAAAGCAGCAGAGAAGATACGGCTGAAGATAGCTGCTCAGCTACTCAGCTACTCAGCTGCTCAGCTTGATACGTCATTGCGAGGAGTTGAGGCTTCAAAACGACGAAGCAATCCCAACGACGACTCTGTCAGCACAAAAGAAAAAATTGATACTCTAGAGTCTAACGTCCAACGTCTAACGTCTCATTTCGCCGGCGTGGTGATCATCGATGCCAACGATATCGGGCGCAATGTACTGGGGAATACCACAGATCAACCGGATGCATTTTTTGAGGAAGTAATGCGGGATAATCCTATGGGGCAAGGTCGAGAACAGACACCCATTTGTATTTTCACTATGTAATTATGTGCATTAACCAATTGAATAATATTATTTTATACCTATGAAAGATCGGCAGCCGATGTTTGGGGATATTGTAGATTTAACAAATGAGAAAAATCCTTGGGGCAATTTAAGTAGTGTTGGTGAGGTGGTAGGTCCTGTTGTAGATGGACGAGCACAAGTTGAATGGGTCTGGGGAGACGGAGAAATAACCACAGGAAAATTGTATGTCGATACACTTTCTGTCTTAAGGAAAGGAACTGATGATGACAGAGTCAGACTGGCATCGCAAAAAACGCTCCAAGCGTATGTGAAAGAACTCTATACTGAAATTGCTTAAAAATATAAAATTCGTTCAACAGATTTTTATATTCCGATGTAGAGAGTAGAAATATAGAATGATGATTTATCTTGGCATTTCGAAAAACACCTGCTATCATATCTCCATGCCTTCTACACACCTTGCTTTAACAAATGATGATGTGCTTCAGGTTGCGAAACTAGCTTGTTTATTTTTAAACACAGCAGAGATAGAAAAGTTCAGGACGCAATTAGATCAGACAGTATCATATGTGGAAAATCTGAACGAGCTTGATACAACAAATGTGAAGGCAACATCTCACTCAACACAGGTGGTAAATGTATTTTTTATAGATGGTATGGAAAATCAGCGATTGTTATCTCAGAATCAAGCACTGCAAAATGCAAAAGATACAAAAGACGGTAAGTTTGTAGTTCCGCGTATCATGTAATACTATGACTACTCTATCTTTTTATACGTTAAGCGAACTTGTTGATCTTTTGAAGCAGCATAAGATTTCTGCTCATGAGATATTTGATCAGTTTGCCGGTCGAAGCAAAAAACACAATGACAAGTTGAACGCTTATTTGACTATCTGTGAAGAAAAGAAATCAAAGGAAGGATTGTTGGCAGGTATCCCGCTTGCCATAAAAGACAATTTTTGTACAGCAGGTATCCGTACAACCGCTTCTGCACATGTGCTCAAAGATTTTGTCCCGCCTTATGAATCAACAGTCACTCATCGGTTGTTACAAGAGGGAGCCCTGATACTCGGTAAAACCAACATGGATGCGTGGGCACATGGTTCATCTACCGAAACTTCTGATTTTGGGCCAACGACAAATCCATGGGACACGAGTCGCGCCCCAGGAGGGTCGTCAGGAGGATCTGCTGCTGCAGTATCCGCATATCTCGCCCCCGCGGCAATAGGCTCTGAAACTGCAGGGTCTATCCGTCAGCCGGCAGCATGGTGTGGTATCGTAGGCTTGAAGCCGACATACGGCCGTGTCTCTCGTTATGGAGTGATCGCTATGGGGTCATCATTTGATTGTCCAGGACCTATGACTTTGAGCGTCGAAGACTCAGCTTTGCTTCTGCAGGTGATCGCGGGACATGATCCATTCGATGCTACTTCTTCCACAGAGTCTGTTCCTGATTATCGTAAGCAGATGACTGAGAAAAAAACATACACGATCGGTGTGCCCGATGAATATATGAAAGATTTGGACCCGGAAGTCCAAAAATCTATCGAACAATCGCTCTCCATACTAGAAAAAATGGGGCATAAAATAAAACGAGTTTCATTACTGTCACCTTCCTATTCCATTTCTGTTTATACTATTTTACAACGTGCAGAAGTATCTTCAAATCTAGCACGGTATGATGGAGTACGATATGGAGGAGACAGACATACTTTTTCAGCAGAAGCGAAACGCCGCATCATGCTCGGTACATACACACTTTCCTACGGTCACTACGATTCATACTATCAAAAAGCTCAAAAAGTAAAAACTCTCATCATTGAGGATCTAAAACGTGTGTTTCGGGATGTTGACCTCATCGTTGCTTCACCTACACCAATTACAGCTCTTACATTAGGAGAATTTGAAAAGTATCCATTTTTTGGTGAGACGATGGATGTACTCAATGAAGCGGCTGCTGTCGCGGGGACGCCGGCTATCAGTATCCCTTGCGGTCTGGACAAAAATGGGTTGCCAGTAGGGCTTCAAATTATGGGAAATTATTTTCAGGAAGGTGACATCTTAAATTTAGCGTATCAATTTGAAAAAGAAACTCAGTTTTTTGATGTTGTTAAAAAAGGAGTAGCAAATTATGTCTAACTATCAACCTGTCATAGGACTGGAAATTCATGTCGAGCTGAAAACAAAATCTAAAATGTTTTGTCAGTGTTCGGCTGATTATTTTGGAAAAGAGCCTAATACAAATACCTGTCCCGTCTGTCTTGGCATGCCAGGAGCATTGCCGGTACCAAATAAGACTGCTTTAGAATGGACTGTCCGTATAGGTCGCGCATTTCATTGCAAGATCAACCTTCATACTAAATTTGACCGCAAACACTATTTTTATCCTGATTTGGCTAAGGGCTATCAGATCAGTCAGTTTGATCAGCCAGTAGCAACTGATGGATATCTCGATCTTATTCTTCCTCCCTTAAAAAATGACAGTTCTGGCAAGCCGCGTACAAAACGCTTTCGTATACATCGAATTCACCTCGAAGAGGATACGGGTAAGCTGACTCATGTAGGACAGGATACACTTGTGGATTTTAATCGCTCCAGCGTGCCATTGGTAGAAATTGTCACGGAGCCTGATTTTGACAACTCTGACGATGTTAAAGCGTTTCTTGAGGAGCTTCATGCGATTATTCGCACACTTGATGTCTCGGATGCAGACATGGAAAAAGGGAGTATGCGCATGGAACCCAATATATCTCTTAGAGAAGTAAAAAGTGAAGAGGTAAAAGGTAAAAATGCCGAGTTTGAATTGCCCGACTATAAAGTGGAAGTCAAAAATATTAATTCATTTAATTTTGCCAAAAAAGCTATTGATTTTGAACTCAAGAGACAGCAGGAGATACTCGAAAAAGGTGAAAAACCACCTCAAGAGACGAGAGGGTATGATGAAAAAAAAGGAGAAACATATTCCCAGCGATCCAAAGAAAATGCTCATGATTATCGCTATTTCCCTGAGCCAGATATACCACCAATAGAATTTACAAAAGAACAGATTGAACGTATCAGTAGCGGGATTCCTCCTTTGCCAGCTGATACATTAACCCTATTGTTAGGAGAAGGTTTGAAGTATCAGGATGCCTTTATTTTGTCACATGATATGAAGTTATATGAGTACTTTCTATCGTTAAAAAAACAGATTTCATTATCTATCAAACCTCAGCAAGTTGCAAATTTCATTATAAATAAGCGTTCACTTCTGACTTTTAATGAGCCTGAAGATATAAAGCAGATCGAAATGATGAGTATGCCAAAACAAATAGATGAAGGTCGCTTGACACAAGTTGTAACCGATGTTGTTACACACAATGAAAAATTAGTATCAGACTATAAATCCGGGAAAGTGAATGCCTTAAATCCATTGATTGGATTTGTGATGAAAGAGATGAAAGGTCAGGCGGATGCCACAACAGTTCGTACAAAATTAGAAGAGAAATTAGCAAAATAATTCTGGTTTTTTCAAAGTGATATTGTCTTCTGTTTGCTGATAACCGTTTACTGATATACTATCTGCATGTCTTTTGTCCATCTTCATACTCATTCAGAATACTCACTTCTTGACGGAATGTGTCGAATCAAGGATATTATCAAAAAAGCAAAAGAATACGAAATGCCAGCCGTCGCTCTCACGGATCATGGAGCTTTGTATGGCGCATTCCAATTTTTTATTCAGGCAAAAGATGCTGGTATAAAGCCCATTATCGGATGTGAACTCTATATCACAACAGGTAGCCGCAAGGTTCATGCAGCGGAAGGGGAAAAGAAATACCACCATTTGCTCACCATCGCAAAAAATCTGACAGGATATAAAAATCTTATTCGCCTTGTCACGCTTGCGAATCTGGAAGGATTTTATTACAAACCACGAATTGACTGGGAATTGCTTTCACAATATCATGAAGGTCTTATTGTTACTTCAAGCTGTCTGAATGGAGAAATACCCCATCTTATTTTACAGGACCAACCTCAAAAAGCCGAAGAAACAATACAAAAATATCACGATCTTTTTAAAGATGATTTTTATCTAGAACTACAGCGTCACCCGCAGATGGAAATGCAGGATAAAGTGAATGAGTCTTTGGTTGAGTTTTCTCGCAAATTTGGCATACCGATTGTGGCTACAAATGATGTCCATTATCTCGAACAAAGCGATGCTTATGCACAGGAAATTTTACTGTGCATTCAGACACAACGCACGATTTTTGAAAAAAACAGACCTCTCACAATGTATGACAACCCGGATTTTTATTTCAAATCACCACAAGAAATGAAAGCCGCGTTTGTAGATTTGCCGGAAGCCATAGAAAATACTCTCAAAATTGCGGAAAAGTGTGATCTTGAGATACCATACGGATCACTCGTGCTTCCCAAATGCGATCTGCCACCCGATGTGACACCGGATGATTTTTTGGCTCAACTGGTAGAAAAGAAAAAGAAAAGAGTGCGAGGATATGATCAGAAATTGGTAGATGAGCGATTGAGATATGAGCTGGACATTATTCAAAAAAAAGGGTATGCAAAGTACTTTTTGTTTGTACAAGATGTTGTTAATTGGGCGAAAGACACAGGTATTGCAGTCGGCCCGGGAAGAGGATCGGCTGCTGGTTCTTTAGTTTCATATGTTTTGCGAATCACTGATATTAATCCGCTTGAATATAATTTGCCCTTTGAGCGATTTTTGAATCCAGATCGCCCAACGCCTCCTGATATCGATATCGATTTTTCAGACAAACGGCGTGATGAGGTGATCAAATATATATGTGAAACATATGGTGAAGACAAAGTAGCCCAGATCATCACATTCGGCACAATGGAGGCAAGACTGGCTATTCGAGATGTGGCTCGTGCTTTGGGTCAGACGTATGCGCAAGGAGATCGTATAGCAAAAATGATTCCTGAGGGAAAACAAGGTTTTCCGATGTCTATATCCCGAGCCCTGGAAGAATCTGCAGCGCTAAAACTTGCTTATAATTCAGAAGAGGATGTGAAAAAAGTGATAGATGTGGCGCTCAAAGTTGAGAGTCTTCCTCGCCACTTTTCAGTACATGCAGCTGGTGTAGTGGTCGCTGACAAGCCGCTTGTTGAGTACGTGCCGCTTCAACGGGATAATAAAGAAGGAAGGATTATTACCCAATTTGACATGTATAGTCTGGACTTAAATGCTGTTTCAGAAAATAAAGCTGTGGGACTGGTCAAAGCTGACATCCTCGGACTCAGAAATTTGTCTATCTTAGAGGAAGCATTGGGGTTTGTTAAACAATCTACCGGGCAAATGATAGATATACACGAAGTTCCCCTAACAGACAAAAAAGCCTACGACCTTATAGGTGCTGGAGAGACTGTAGGTGTATTTCAGCTCGAGTCTGCTGGAATGCGCCGTCTTGCCAGAGAATTGAAACCCACAAAACTCAGTGATATTACAGCCATGGTGGCCCTATATCGTCCGGGACCTATGGACCTTATTCCTCAGTTTATAGCTGGTAAGCTCAATAGTAAAAAAATAAAATATGTTCACCCCGATCTTAAGTCAATTCTTGAAGAAACGTATGGTATTTTGGTTTATCAGGAACAAGTTATGGATATTGCGGTGAAACTCGCAAAATTTTCAAAAAGCGAAGCCGATTTGCTGCGTATGGCAGTGGGTAAAAAAAAGAAAAAACTGATGGAGGAGGGAAAAAAGAAATTTATTGATGGTGCTGCCCGCCACGGATATACTAAAAAGCTAGCTGAAGAAGTATTTGGCTTTATTGAAAAGTTCGCAGCCTACGGTTTTAATAAATCCCACGCCGCGTCATACGCTCTTATCGCTTACTGGACCGCCTATATGAAAGCCAACTATACCGTAGAATTTATGACCGCACTCATGACAGCGGAACTTCAAGGGGTAGCGGGTCCTCAACGAGAACTCAAGATGACACAGGCTCTTGAAGAGGCCAAAAGACTTACGATACCCGTTCTCCCGCCCGATATCAATAAATCTGTAGAGAAATTTTCTATTGAAGGTACTTCTATTCGTTTTGGATTGTCAGCTCTCAAACATGTTGGATCTGCAGCAATAGAGTCTATCATTGCAGCACGGGAGGGACATGGTCCATTTGTGAGTTTTCGTGATTTTCTTTCCCGTGTTGATACGAGAAAAGTAAATAAAAAAACAATGGAAAGCCTTATTAAAGCCGGTGCATTTGATCAGTTTGGCAACAAGGCTAGTTTGCTTGCGTATTATCCATTCGCCGTGAAAGAGGTCACATCGTATAAAGATTCACAGGCAAGCGGACAATTTGGTTTATTTGCACAGCAAGATAGTAGACATTTTATTACAGATAATTTTGCTTTATTACCTGAACTAGATGAAAATACATTAATCGCTTTTGAAAAGGAGGTTATTGGTTTTCTTATTACTCGAAATCCACTTGATAAACATCAAGAGATTATAAAAGCCAAAATCAATAAACATATTTCTGAAATTTCAAAAGACGATGTAGGAAAGTATGTTATTATAGCAGGTACGATAACTGCACGAAAAGTGATAAAAACAAAAAAAGACGGATCAGAAATGTTGTTTTTGAGCATGAATGATGTGACTGGTACCATTGAGCTTGTTGTTTTTCCTTCAACATATCAAAAACTTAAAAATGCATTGAGGATGAATTGTGTTATCCTGGTGAAAGGAAAAGTGACAGATAAAGAAGGTCAATGTAGTATAATTCTAGAAAAGGCAGTAAATCTTGATGATAGGGTATGATACTCAATACATCATAGATATGCCTTTCTTAGAACATCTTCAGCTGTTAAAATTGCTGCAGTGCTTAAAATAAGTTAACATAGAATCATGGGTCCGCATATCAGTATCAAGGGAGAACTTATTGCAACAATTGCAGGTTTTCCTATCACCAATTCGCTTCTCACCACCTGGCTTGTAGTGATCCTTTTTTGTGTCGCAGCCTATATTTTTTATCAGGATTCACAAAAAACAGAAAAATCATATTTTTACTTTGCAATCATATCGGTTCTGCGCTTACTTTACAATCTTTTCAGCTCTGTACTGCACAAAAACACAGCTCTTTTTTTTCCTCTTCTTGCCTCTTTTTTCTTTTTTATAGTATTAAATAATTGGTCAGGTCTTTTGCCTGGTGTGGGAACAATCAAGGTAACTCCGGCGATTCATGCAGAAACTGTGGATACAGCTCAAACTGATGAACATTTCCCCCTCAAGGAAAATGATGACCATGTGGTTTCAGATGCAAGAGATCATGGGTCCGTTCCTTTGTTTCGAGGAGGGACAGCAGATCTGAACACTACCATCGCGCTCGCGCTCGTTTCTGTATTTCTGACTCAGTTTTTTGGGTTTAAATTTCTCGGAACAGGAATTCACCTCAAAAAATACTTTAATTTCAAAAGTCCAGTGTTGTTATTTGTAGGTATCCTTGAACTTATACTCGAATTTGCTCGTATTCTTTCCTTTTCTTTCAGATTGTTCGGAAATATTTTTGCAGGGGAAGTTCTTTTGACAGTTGTACCATTTCTTCTTCCGGTAGCCCTTTCTTTTGTATCAGCACCCATGTTTTTTATGGAAGTATTTGTTGGCGTTGTGCAGGGTCTGGTCTTTGCGATGTTATCAGCAGTATTTATTAGTTTGGCCGTTTCACATCACTAAACTCGATTTGTTTATTATTTATTACTAATTTATTTATTTTTTTTATGGAAGCAGATACCATGAGACTACTTGCCACTTCAATTGCTATTGGTGTAGGTGTTATTGGACCTGGGTTGGCTATTGGTTTGATCGGTAGCAAAGCTATGGAGGCACTTGGCCGTAATCCAGAAGCAGAAGCACCTATTCGAACAACTATGATTCTTGCAGCAGCATTTGCAGAGTCAATTGCGATTTTCGCGTTGGTAGTTGCCCTGATTCTCAAGTTCGTCTAATAAGCTTATTACCAATCTTTTAATTGATTATGGAGAACTTAGGAATTGATTACAAGCTGATAACTGCCCAGATAGTTAATTTTGCTTTGTTTTATATTGTGTTTCAAAAATTCATTTCAAAGCCTTTTTTGCGCATGTTGCAATCCCAAAAAAAGGATGAAGAATTGAGAGAGAAACTTTCTGAAGAGCTACAATCAAGACAACACAGTCTGGAGGAAGAAAATAAGAAGCTTGCTCGAGAGCGAAAAAAAATTCTTGATTCAGCTGTTGAAGCTGGAAAAATACAAGCAGAGACGGTCAAAAACGAAGTTATACAAGCAGCTAAAAAAGAATCTCAGGAACTTATCACAAAAGCAAAATCCCAACTTGAAGAAGAACGTATGACATTGATGAAAGATATGAGACAACAGGTTGCTGAGGTGAGCTCTGCAGTATTACAAAAAGCATTTGAAGAGTATCTTACTCCTGAAGCAAAAAAAACAATAACACAACATATTATCAACCATATTCCAAAAGATACAAAACTGGAAACATCTTGATGTTATGCATATAGATCCTCAGCTCAAAACCGAGATTAAAGAGTATATTCGAAAAAAACTATTGGAGGTTGATAGACATCCATTGGTTACGATTATTTCCGCTTATTCTCTTGATGAAAAAGAAGTGTCCGAGTTGAAGGCAAAAATCGGTGGTCTTGAAAAAGCTATTCTTCATTTTGAAGTTGATCAGTCTCTATTAGCAGGAGTTATTATCAAATATGGTTCCCGCATGATCGACTTTTCACTCAAATCAGAGTTACAAACATTACAGCATTTGTTGTATGAATCAGCTTAACCAGTTTATCGCAGAAATCGAAGCAGAAATAGCTGCAAAAAATAAAGCTAAAAAAGGAGTTGCAGTGGATATAGGTACTGTTGAAGAAGTTAAGGATGGAGTCGTTACTCTCACAGGTCTTACTCACATTGCATACGGTGATTTGATTAAATTTACCAATGGAGTTTATGGCATGGTCATAGACTTAACCGAAGAAACAGTTGGAACCATCGTTCTTGGTGATTATTTACAGATTACTGCAGGACAAACAGCTACAGCTGTTGGCCGCACGCTCGCAATTCCTGTCACAGATGCACTTTTGGGCCGTGTTGTCAATCCGCTCATGCAACAGCTTGATACTGGATCTGATATCAAGTCATCCACATATTACCAGGTCGAACGTATGGCTCCTGGCATCGTAAGAAGAAAATCAGTCTCAGTACCATTGCAAACGGGTATAAAAGCTATAGACGCCCTCGTTCCTATTGGTAGAGGTCAAAGAGAGCTTATTATTGGCGATAGAGGGACCGGTAAAACAACTTTAGCTATAGACACCATCATTAACCAAAAAGATCAAAATGTGATTTGTATATACTGCGCTATAGGTCAGAAAAGTTCCAAAATAGCTGCTGTATCAGAACTGTTGAAAGAAAAAGGAGCTTTAGATTATACAGTTATTGTGAATTCATCTGCATCAGACCCAGCTTCTCTTCAGTATCTTGCACCATATTCCGCTACAGCAGTTGCTGAATACTTTATGGATCAAGGCAAAGATGTGCTCATCATTTATGATGATTTGACCAAGCATGCGTGGGCATATAGGCAAGTTTCGCTTATATTGCGAAGGCCCGCTGGAAGAGAAGCGTACCCTGGAGATGTATTTTATTTGCATTCTCGTTTATTGGAGCGATCTGCCAGAATTCATGAAGACTATGGTGGAGGTTCGATTACCAGTCTTCCTATCATTGAGACTCTTGAAAATGATGTTTCAGCCTATATTCCGACGAATGTAATTTCTATTACTGATGGTCAAATATTTTTAGAGACAGATCTTTTTAATGCGGGTATCCGTCCGGCAATCAACGTAGGGCTTTCAGTTTCTCGTGTGGGTTCTTCTGCCCAATCTAAGGCTATGAAAAAAGTAGCGGGTAAATTGAAGCTCGATTTAGCTCAATATAGAGAGTTAAGTGCTTTTTCTCAATTTGAATCCGACCTTGATGAAGAGACAAAAAAATTCTTAAATAGAGGGGCAAAAACGACACAAATTCTCAAACAAAAGCAAAATCAACCATATGATTTAGCATCACAAGTAATATCTATATGGACTGCTTCAAAAGGCTATCTTGATACTCTTCCACTTCAAAAAGTGGTTGATTTTGAACAAAAGCTTCTCGAAGATATAAAACGACAGTTGCCAAAAGTAATCAAAGATATTAACACCCAGCGAGACCTTTCAGAAGAAAACGAAAAAAGTCTTGCTGCTTTTATTTCAGAAAGCGTCTCATCTACAACTGTTTCCTAATCCTGTATGAATCTCAGAGTTGTCCGAAAAAAAATCAAATCAATCAAGAATGTAAAAAAAATCACCAAAGCCATGCAGATGGTTTCGGCTGTAAAGATGCGAAAAGCTCAACAGTCAGAAATAGAAAGTAGGCCTTACCGGGCAGGAATCACATCTTTGATTAAAAAATTAAGCTCAGATCTCGCTGGGAAAGAAATGAACATTTTAGGTGTTGACACATCTTTGGCAACGCGTAATTTAACAATTCTTGTTACTTCAAATAAAGGTCTTGCCGGTGCATTTAATATGAATATTTTGAGGTATATGATTTCTCATGATCTGCTGAGAGCAGATACTGATTATATTGTCATTGGTCATAAAGGAGCTCAAGCTCTTTCCCGAATGAAAGATATACATATCATTGCAAATTTTACTCATGCCAATCCGACGATGGAGGCTACAGCTATCTTTGATCTTGCAATGAAACAATACAGATCGGGTAGCTACAAGCAAGTTTTGATCGTATATAACAAATTTATCAGCAGTGTAAGGTCAGAAGTAGCTTGTGAAAAGATATTACCGCTCGCATCTCTCAGATATGACGCTTCAGTTCGCCCAGTGCCTGAAGCTGACAAACCAAGCAACTTGAATACTGAACATACAATTGAGCCCTCTTCACAAAAACTTATTGAGCAACTAGTTCTCAGTTATCTTGAGCAGATGGTAAGAGGTGCATTGATAAGTAGCGAAGCTGTAGAGCATTCTGCCAGAATGATGGCTATGAAAAGCGCCACAGATAACGCCACTTCTCTCATGAACGAAATGACTTTGCTAGCTAACAGACTCCGGCAGGAAAAAATTACTTATGAATTGCTTGACATGATAACAGCCAAGGAGTCGGTGGGATAACAATTTATACGTTAGTAATTTTACTATATGACAAATATATCAGGAATAATACAAACAATCAGAGGAGTGGTGATCGATGTGCAATTTCCAGAAGAAAAAACACCCAAGGTGTATGAGGCTTTGGTGATAGATGAAGGGATAGACGAACCAATCACTTTGGAAGTAGAAGCAGTGCTTGGAAGCGGAATGGTGCGCACAGTTGCATTATCTCACGTATACGGACTTCGTCGAGGTATGAATGTGAGAGCGACAGGAAAACCTATCGAAGTTCCAGTTGGCAAACCTGCTCTCGGAAGAATTATGAATGTGTTAGGGGAACCAGTTGATGAAGGTGAAAAAATTGTAGGTGAGAAAAAATTACCTATTCATCGATCTGCTCCTGCTTTTAAAGATCAGGCAGTAAAAACTGAAGTGTTCGAAACAGGCATCAAAGTCATTGATTTGATCGCACCACTTGCAAAAGGAGGCAAGGCTGCCATTTTCGGGGGAGCAGGGGTAGGAAAAACAGTGACTATTCAGGAATTGATTCACAATGTAGCAAAAGAACATCAGGGTGTTTCAGTTTTTACGGGAGTTGGAGAACGCACGCGAGAAGGAAATGATCTTTGGAATGAGATGAAGGAAACAAAGGTGCTTGATAGCACTGTATTGGTATTCGGACAGATGAATGAACCCCCAGGGAATCGTCTTCGAGTGGCGTTGACTGGTATCACGGAAGCTGAATACTTTCGAGATGAAAAAGGGATGGATGTCTTGCTTTTTATCGACAATATATTTCGATTTGCCCAGGCAGGTTCTGAAGTATCTGCCCTTCTGGGACGCATCCCATCAGCTGTAGGCTATCAACCAACACTTGCTTATGAGATGGCTGCGCTTCAAGAACGCATTACATCTACAAAAAAAGGATCTGTCACCTCCCTGCAAGCTGTTTATGTACCGGCTGATGATTACACCGACCCAGCGCCAGTGGCTACTTTTGCTCATTTGGATGCGACAATAACTCTTGAGCGATCACTTGCTGAACAAGCATTATTTCCAGCGATTGATCCACTGACTTCTAATTCTCGTGCTTTGTCGCCTGATATTGTGGGTGAAGAACATTATTCTGTCGCACAGGGTGTCTTGCGTACACTTCAACGGTATAAAGATCTACAAGACATTATTGCGATTTTGGGTATGGAAGAGCTTTCTGATGACGATAAAAGAGTTGTTTCGCGAGCACGCAAGATTCAACGTTTTCTTACCCAACCAATGTCTGTGGCTGAACCATTTACTGGTAGACCAGGTAAATATGTAAAAATTAAAGATACAGTTCGCGGGTTTAAAGCTATCTTGGATGGCGTTATGGATGACAAACCTGAAGCAGCCTTTTATATGAAGGGTGGAATAGAAGAAGTGGTGTAAAAAGAAGAATATAATTTTTTCGTCTATTTGTTCAATACTCATTAACTAATACAAATAGTAAATACAAATTACCTAAAACAATAACCATCTGATAAAGTTCATACGTTTTAAACTTACCACATGTCATTACATCTAAAAGTTATTACCCCAAAGAAGTTGGTACTTGAGGAGGATATTGTTTCTCTTACTTTGCCAACAAGCGTAGGTCAGATCACTATTTTATCACATCATGCACCACTTCTATCTTTGTTGAAAGAGGGCGTCATGATAATCAAAGATGAAAAACACGAAGAATTTTTTTCAATAGGTGGCGGATATGTGGAAACTGATGGAAATCAAATCAGTGTACTTGTTTCACGCGCGTATAATCAAAACGAAATTGATGAAAAAATGACAGAAAATGCTATAGAGAAAGCTCAAACAGTACTCGCGAATGCAAAAGATAAAATGGAACGTATGGAAGCAATTTCTGCTATACGTAGATCTCAAATAGATTTAGATTTGCTTCATAAAATTCGTCGTAAAGGTAAAAATTAAATCTGCTATACTTCTCGCATGGCTTTAATCGTTGTTGAATCTCCTACAAAAGCTCGTACATTTAATCGTATCCTCAAATCAAAAGAATGGGGTAAGGACTATTTTGTATTTGCCACAGTTGGTCACTTTCGAGATCTTCCATCAAAAAGTATATCTGTCGATTTTAATCAAGATTTTATGCCTCAGTATGAGATTATGGAGAAAAAAAATAACATGGTTGAGAAATTGCGAGCCCTAGCCAAAGAGCACAAAGAGGTAATACTGGCTACCGATCCTGATCGAGAAGGTGAGTCTATTTCCTATCATGTCGCTTATATTCTTGATAGAATTCAAGAAAAATGGCCTGATTTTTCGATCCGTGAACCTGAGTCACTTAAAAGAATTATTTTTCATGAAATTACACCAAAAGCACTTGAAGAAGCCTTGCAGCAACCTGAAAAACTGAGGGAAAATTTAGTTAAGGCTCAGCAAGCAAGAAGAATACTCGATAGAATTGTTGGATATGAAGTCTCACCTCTTTTATGGAAAAAAACAGGAAAAAATTGGCTTTCGGCTGGCCGTGTGCAGACAGTAGCCCTCAGACTTATTGCAGAGAGGGAGAAAGAGATCAAAGCTTTTGTGATCGAAAAATACGCCCATATCCTCGCTCAGTTTGCAGCTCCAGTGGCACTGGAAGCTCGATTGATTTCAAAAAACGGAGAATTGTATGAGAAATCTACCACTTTGAATTTGTTTGACGGTACCTATCAATATTCGTCCTCAACTATCACGGCTGAGAGCGCCAAAGATATCGTTTCCGACCTTCAGACTGACGAATTTGACATTTCAGCGGTGACTATAGACGAGCAGAAGCGGTATCCGCCACCTCCGTACACCACATCATTATTGCAGCAGGACGCATTTCAGAAGCTAGGCTATCCTTCAAAACTCACAATGAGAATAGCACAGTCCTTGTACGAAAAAGGATTAATTACGTATCACCGTACCGATTCATTTAATCTTTCTGCAAAATATGTTTTTGGAGCAAAAGATTATATAGTCAAAAAATACGGTGAAGAATATGCGCTTCCAAAACCTCGTGGATACAAAACCAAATCAAAAAACGCTCAAGAAGCTCATGAGGCCATTCGACCTACAAAAGTAGAGCGAGCCCCAGGTGAGATAGATGGAAAAAAACTATCTGATCAGGAAAAAAAATTGTACGAACTGATTTTTTACCGCACGTTGGCAACTCAGATGAAAGAGGCAGACATAAAACAGACAAAGCTCGACATACAAAGTAAAAAAGGTTACGAATTTCAGTCTATTTTTGCTCAAGTCATATTTGAAGGATATATGAAGGTGCTTATGCCGCAATATGTGCAAAAGCACAGTCAGGCTGTCTCTTTTGAGACAGGCACACATTTGAGTTTGGGAGCCGCAACTATCGAAGAAAAAGAGACCAAGCCACCATACCGCTATAACGAAGCATCGTTGATCAGGACGCTTGAAGAGAAAGGTATAGGAAGGCCATCTACGTATGCTTCCATCATCTCGCTTATCGTTGACAAGCATTATGTTGAAAAAGAGAGAAGAGCGATGAAGCCGACACTACTTGGGACAGCATTGTGTGAATATCTTTCTGGCGCATTTCCAGATATTTTTGATTTACAATTTACTGCTCAGATGGAAGATAAGCTTGATGCGATAGCCCAAGGCGACCTCCAGCTTTTACAGACGCTAAAAGATTTTTATACGCCTTTTGCAAAAGAGGTGAAGGCGCAGCAAAAAGCAACAGGGCAAATCGATGTGGCCGAAGACAAACTTGAAGAAAAGTGTCCACAATGTGGATCAGAACTTGTTGCACGATATGGAAAGTATGGTAAATTTTATGCGTGTAAAGCATTCCCTAAATGTCGCTATATAAAGCCAAATCTTCATGTGGTCAAAAATCATACCTGTCCTCAGTGTGGAGGAGATTTGGTCGTGAGGTATAGTAAAAAGGGCAAGCGTTTTTATGGGTGTGCAAATTATCCAAAATGTACTCATGTGCAGTGGGCGCTTAATATTCAATCTGATACAAAAAGTAAAAAGGAGGTTGCTACTTCCTAATATATGAGTAACGAAGATTTCAAAAAGTGCGCTTTAGCTTGCCGTAGAGTTACTGGTGTTGAGACAACATACAAAGGCCCCGATAAGGTTCAGCATTTCGCAGTGACCGTAAAAATGTAGTAATTGCGATCAAGAATTTTCTTTCGGTGATTTAAGAGGTGTTGGTTCATCACCACAGAGTGCTGCGGATGCTGCTTGTGCCAATGCACTGACAATTCCTAGTTTAGATTGTCCAAACAGTTTTTAGCTTAATTTTTTTTATGAAATTATGCATATAAATCATGCAGAATTGCCAGATCAGTGTGATTTTACAAAGTTTAATGTTACTGGTATTGAGGAGGTAGCACCCGATACAGACGGAACACCGCAATATGCGGTGTCGTTGCATTGTGGGGGATGCGGTGAAAATGAAAACCGCATGAAAGTGAGAGGAGTAGGTGGAGGAGACGATGCTATTAATAATGCCAAAGCAACTTTTATTTTAAGATGCAAACTTTCTGAGTAATGAGAAGATAATCTTACCCATTTTTACTCGTATAGTGTAAAATACCTTATGCGGAAACTGAAATATATTTTTGTTTCAGGAGGAGTGATCTCCGGTATCGGTAAAGGGATCACATCTGCTTCTATCGCTCTTCTTCTTAAACAAGCTGGTTATCGTATCACACCAATCAAATTTGAAAATTACCTTAATCTAGATGCCGGAACGATAAATCCTATTGAACACGGAGATCCGTTTTTGTGTGAAGATGGAACAGAGGCGGATATGGATATTGGATCATACGAAAAATTTTTGCATGAAGATATGGGACGTGAGAATTTTGTCACCATGGGCCGGATATATAGTGCAGTCATAGAACGTGAGAGAAGGTTTGAATATCACGGTGAAGATGTTGAGGCTATTCCTCATATCACGGACGAGATCATCGCACGCATACATGCAGTTGCCAAAAAAAAAGATGCGGATATTGTCATCATTGAACTCGGCGGCACCGCAGGTGAGTATCAGAATATTTTTTACTATGAAGCTGCCCGTATTCTCACTCTGAAGTATCCTGGAGATGTGATACATATTCACGTGAGCTATGTACCCACACCTTCTCATCTGGGTGAGCCCAAAACCAAACCTACACAGCTTTCTGTTCGCGCTCTCAACTCCATGGGTATTCAGCCAGATTTTATCATTGCCCGTTCTGCACGGATGCTTGACAAAAGACGCAAGGATAGATTTGCCCTTTTTTGCAATATGCACCCGGAGGACATCATCTCAAATCCTGATCTTTCTACTATTTATGAAGTACCTTTGACTCTCCACGAGCAGAAGTTAGATAAGCGTATATTGACAAAGCTCGGACTTGAACAAAGAGAGCCAGATCTGAAAGATTGGACAGCGCTTGTCAAAAGGATCAAGTCACCAAAATCCAAAAAACTGAATATTGCAATCGTGGGAAAGTATTTTGGTACAGGAGAGTACCAGCTCAGGGATTCATATGCAGCTTTGTTTGACGCAATAGACCATGCAAAATGGCACGAAAATGTAGAAGTGGAAACGAGCTGGATAAGTGCAGAAAAGGTTGAAAAAGAAGGAGTTAGTGTCATTGGCAAACCTGACGGTATCATAGTTCCTATCGGCTGGGGTGAGCGAGGCGCCGAAGGGATGATCGCAGCTGCAAATTATGCCCGTGAGCACAGAATTCCATATCTTGGATTGTGTTACGGTATGCAGCTTGCAGTGATAGCTTTTGCCCGTCATGTCATGGGGTGGCAGGATGCAAATACGACAGAAAATGCACCACAAAGCCCTCATCAAGTCATCCACCTTATTCCCTCACAAAAAGAGCTTATGGAGCGCAGAGCTTATGGAGGTACGATGCGTCTTGGTTCATGGGAAGCAATAGTTGAAAAGGGAAGTGAAGCTTATAAGATTTATGAAACATATCATGGCCTTCATAACACGAAAGGCCTGACAAGTGAAAGACATCGTCATCGTTATGAATTTAACGATGAGTTCGTAAAAGAGTTTGAAAAATATGGTTTAAAAATTTCAGCACGCTCTGTTGTAGAAAATCTTACTGAGATTATTGAATTACCTAAAGATGTACATCCGTTTTATATGGGTACACAAGGTCATCCTGAATACAAAAGTCGTCCTCTCGCCCCACATCCTATTTTTATTGCGTTTATCAAAGCCTGCTCACAATAACATCTTCAACTGTTGTTTACATATCATCTATGTATGTTAAAATACATGGATGGATAAATTAACTTACACCGGTTTTTTTTATAAAGACCATGCAGAGATAATTGCCGGATTGGAAGGGGATGATTTATTCTCTTCTGTAGCTATAGGTATGGTGCCTATCGGGATAAGAGGAGTACAATGCGCAAGGTATACTGGCACCCATCTGGAAGTCGGAACATTACTCGGGCAAATTCAAAAAATGAGTAGATCAGCTATACGTGTTGATACTATAATAATGAGTGATTTTGAAATTGAGGAGTAATATAAATGGTAAAGTAACAGATTTGAGAGGGGTGATTTCCAAGTGTTTGTTGAGTTTTGCTTATTCAATCCTTTTTTGTACTGATACTATCTTATCTTTCTCTAAAACTTAGATCTTGTAAAATACACAACTTTCGATATAATTATCCCATGGCAAACTCGGTAACCTACAAAGAAAAACTACTCACCATCGGCGATACTGTCGAGGTAGATTATAAGATCAAAGAGGCTGAGGATAAGGAGCGTATCCAGACCTTCAGCGGTATCGTCATCAAGATCCGTGGCCGAGATGAGGCCAGTCGTATGATCACTGTCCGCAAAATCTCAAAAAGTGGCATCGGAGTAGAGCGTATTTTTCCCCTCATGTCGCCCTTTATCGCAGATATTGCCGTGAAAAAGAAATCATTGTATCCAAAAGCTACCGCATATTTCATCCGTGAGCTTTCTCAGAAACAGACCCGCCAGAAGCTCTACAAAGTGAAGGCTACTTCAGGTGAATAATCAGCTTACTGGCTCTAAAGGCGAGCAAACGGCAGCAGATTACCTTCTTTCACTCGGTTTTACTCTTCGTGAGCGCAATGCTCGTTCCAGATGGGGCGAGATAGATATAGTGGCTGAAAAAGACGGAAAAATCTATTTTTTTGAAGTGAAGACACGTACATCAGCCTATAGAGGTAAGCCGTATGACAATGTCCATGCTTTGAAGATCCGCAAATTGTCCCGCTCTATACAATATTATATTTTGAGTAATGGCCTTAATGGCAGGAAGTACCAGTGCGATGTGGTCACCGTCGAGTATGACAAGCTAAGTCAACCAATTGTGAAAAGATATGAAAATATTGAAGTGCATGGAAGTTATTGATTTTATGGTTCTTGTGTAAAATCAGCACGGGTTTGATACAATAGAGTCTTGAAATTGTGATTGGTCCCGTCGTCTAGCGGCCTAGGACGTCAGGCTTTCATCCTGAAAATCACGGGTTCGAATCCCGTCGGGATCACAAATTAGCATTTCTCGCCCCGAACTTCTGTGTAATAAGCTCTTGTAATAAGTTCTGGGGAAGATTCAACTGAATATCAATTTTGTCTGGTATCAACTGATCTGCTTTCTTCTTTCCTGCAATACTATCTCTTTCTGATCTTGGTCTGGCATAAACTACAATGCGATCTATAAGCATGGTAAGAAGCTCGTGTAATCCTTTCCTTGCCTCGTTGTCCCTCTCTGCATCTGTAAATAACTTGTCTATCGTTTTGCCATATTTCTGAGCGTAAAGTTCAAGACTTGCTTCATAACCCTTGCTTAGTGACTCTTTACTCATCTCAAAGTCAATCTTGTCAATTTCCTGACTACACGTTGTCTCGGTATGTTTCAGCTCGTCTAAACGCCTTTGCAGTTCCAAATTATCAAATGCTCCTAACTCATGCTGAGAAAGAATGTTGGCTTTTCGCTGTGGTAGAGAATCCAGTAACCCTTGATAGGTCTTTCTCTGCTTCATTAGCCTATTGATATTCAACTTAGAAGAATCAAGGCTTTTCTGATACTCAAATGTGGCTTGAGGATTATTCAACAGCTTTCTAACGAACTCAATCACATATTTCTCAATACCTTCTGCTGGAATGGGTACAACTGGACAGACAGTGGTATATTTCTTTCTGTTCTTACGATTGCACTGATAATGAAACGAGTATCGTTTGGTGCTCCTATCAATCAAATCCTTTCCACCAGTCCAGGACATTTCTGAATCTTTGGTAGCTCCCGATTTGCGACAGGTGTCGCATTTTAGAAGTCCTGAAAGTAAATACACATGACCTCTGTCAGTAATTCTGGTGATTGTTTTTCGATTGGAAATATCAGCCAGTTTCTTTTGCACAAACTCAAATAATGGTCTGGGGATAATTGGCTCGTGCCTGTGTGGTGATACCTTCCATTCTGACTTTGGTAATGGCTTACCTTTCTTTGACTTACTGTGGTACAGCGTACCGATATACACATCATCAGATAGGATTGAACGCACCATTTCCATACGCCAGAAAGTTAGAGGGTTTGTCTTGCGAGTTCCACCTTTGCGTTTGCCATAATGAACAGCAGATGCGTCAGGACTGAGTATTTGTTGCTCGGTCAAGGTATCGGCAATTTTCTGAGGAGTTAGTCCTCCAACTGCAAACCAATCAAATATCTTTCTGACTGTTGGGGCTTCTTCATCAAATACTACGAGTCGACCTTCTTTATCTTTCGCATAGCCATAACGAGCATTGGCTCCCATATACACACCAAGTTGATTTGCTTGCTCTCGTCCTCGTCTGGTTCGATCAAGGATATTTTCTCTCTCAAGTTCGGCAATTACTCCCATAATGCCAAGCATTGCTCGTCCAAATGGTGTGCTGGTATCAATAGACTCAGTGGCTGAAATAAACTCAATATCATTGTCCTCGAAGAAATCCAAGACATCCATGAGGATTCGTAATTTTCGGGCAAAACGATCAATCTTGAATACTGCCACTGTGTCAAATGGCTTTTGACCTTTGGGGGCAAGCATGTAATCTTCTTTGAGTTTGGCAAATCCAGGTCGTTCATCAAGTTTAGAAGTTCCACTAATCCCATCATCAATATACACATGACTATCTCCTGCGAATACCATTGCTGGTTGTCCGTTTCTAAGCTTACCTTTGGTTCTGAGGATTGCTTCTACTGCTTCTCTCTGGGCTGGGATACCAAACTTATCAGCCTGATCGTCTGTGGATACTCTAATATAATAAGCAAGCCTTCTTGTGTTTTCCTGATTTCCATCCATAGTTCTGTACTGAATACCAGTAATTCTAAGTTCCTGGTGACTTATCTCTATTTAGTATATTTTACTATTTTTAGTGAGAGTTTGCTATGAGTTGGTGCAGAGTTGGAATATCAAAGCGAGATATGTGTTTCAAGTTTTTTATGCTTCTGAGGCTGTTTTCTTCTCAATTCGTTTCATGAATAGCCAGGGATGTTTGACCATAACTCTTGCAAGTTTGTCATATACATCCTCTTTCTGAACACCTTCAAGTTCTGGTTCAACTGGTGGTTTATCCTCTACGAGTTCCACTGTGATATTGAGCTTAGGCATTACATCCATGCTGACTTTTACTGCCTCCAGATATAATCGAGCTGACTCTCTGGTTTCTTTAGAGAGCTGAGTTTTGCCTTGATCATTTTCCATAGACTTATACCATCGCTCCCTAAGCGCTGGTAAATCAACAGATACGAATCGTTTGACATGACTGACCACCAGTGATTTGAGGTTGATCTTATCAGCGTCAAAGACTTCCTCTGCTTTTGCGACAGGTGTCGCAGAGACGATTGATTGTTCAAAGTATCGCTTGCGATAGTTGTACATAGCTGACCTGCTGGGTAATGATACATCAGGAAACTCTTGGGAAAGATGGGCTAATATCTTGGCTGGTGAATACTTGCATTTGAGATATGAATCGAGTTTGTCTTTTACAACGCCAGGTAGCGCATGGACACTTGTCTCAAATCCTGCATGAATAATCGAACTACCCTTGGCTGCATATCTGATCTTATGGACTGTATTTGTCATAGTCGCTGGAATGTTTCCAAGAAATTAGCCTGAAATCCTGACTTCTTTCATTATAACCTGGAACTACTGTAATTTCACTTAGCATCGTGCTAAATCTACACCAACGGTGCCTCAACTCTGGTCAGTTTTCTGTTATAATCCAAGAATGAATAAGATATTTCCAAAAAAACTCAATACTGGCGATGAGGTTAGGATTATCGCACCATCTCGATCTCTTTCAATAATAAGTGAAGAAAGCCGTAACTTGGCCAATAAACGATTTGATGAAATGGGTCTGAAATTATCGTTTGGTAAGCACATAGAGGAAATTGACGATTTTGCATCATCTGCTATTGAGTCAAGAATACATGATTTACATGAGGCATTTACCGATAAGAATATCAAAGCAGTGATTACTGTAATAGGAGGATTCAACAGCAATCAATTACTGCGTTATCTTGATTGGAATCTTATCAAGGAAAATCCGAAAATACTCTGTGGATTTTCAGATATTTCTGCACTAAATAATTCTGTATATGCAAAGACTGGACTTGTAACATATTCTGGGCCTCATTATTCAACTTTTGGTCAGAAATTATATCTCGATTACACCATTGAATACTTCAAGAAATGCTTATTATCACAAGAGTCTTTTGTACTTGAGCCAAGTAAAGATTGGAGTGATGATCCCTGGTACAAAGATCAAGACAACCGACAGCTTATAGCCAATGAAGGCTATTTAGTCATCAATAAAGGTGAGGTAGAAGGAACCATTCTCGGTGCTAACCTCTGTACCTTCAAGTTACTGCAAGGGACTGAATACATGCCTGATTTGACTGATACGGTGCTATTCATCGAAGATGATGAGGAATCAGTACCACATACCTTTGATAGAGATTTACAGTCTCTAATTCACCAACCTGGATTCAATGGTGTAAAGGGAGTCGTGATTGGTAGATTTCAGAAGGCAAGCAAAATGACCAATGACCTTCTGACACAAGTAATAAAGTCAAAGAAAGAATTGGATAATTTACCTGTAATTGCCAATGTTGATTTTGGACACACTGATCCTAAAATCACCTTTCCAATTGGTGGAACTGCAAGAATAAAAGCTTCTGAATCTGCAAACATCGAAATAATTGAACATTAGTATGAATATACGAAAGTTTCTAATCGCTGGTGGTAATTCGACTATGCTTGTTTGGGACTGTCCAGTGGATCAGAGGAAAGAAGTTTCTCTGAAACTACTTGAGTCCGTTGAACAAGTGGGCTTTGTGGAGACTGGAGATTTACCAAGGCTGGTAATGATGGGTAATGAGCTATGCATCAATGCTACCATTGCCTTTGCCTATACATTGGGTAATAGTGGTGAACTGCAAACGAGTGGGCTTGATATGTCAGTAACCTATGAAAATGAGGACAATAAGACTACTGTTCATTTGCCAATTCGGTATAAAAAGGATGGCAATGTAGTTTTACTATCTGGAATTGGGTTTGAGTGCACAAATAAAAGTGAGCCAGTCGAGAAAGAATATGTTTCAACTCTTGCTAAAAAATATAATATGCCTGCCTTTGGTGTTGCACAGTTTGATAACAATAAACTCACCCCTTATGTCTATGTAAAAGAAACTGATTCTATGGTCAAGGAAACAGCTTGTGGTTCTGGAAGTATCGCTATTAGCCTTATTACTGGCCAAAATGAAATAGTACAGCCCACTGGGGAATCTATTTTCGTAAGAGAAGAAGGAAATAAGATAGTCGTTTCAGCGAAAGTCACTGAATTATCCCAATAATCAAATCTTCATCCTGTACGACTCATTGAATGAAGTTTATGCAGAACTGCTTGGTTATTTGCCTCAGTTGAGTAGATTCTGACTTGGAGTGACTTTATCGGTGATAGCTTGTTGCTGAATATAATCGGCTCCTCGGTATATTCCAGAGCTGTACCAGGAGTCATCCACTTGTCTATAAGTTCTCTGACTGTTGGTAAATCCTCTATTTGTGATTGCTTTCTTTTGCTTTTCATTCATCCCTATTCTAACAATTATTCGATCTAAATGGTAATGCGAGAATACCAGAGGATAGCGATCATAGTATTCCTTTGGTACAATATGGTCAGTCAGTTCCTGGTGAGAATCAGTAAATGACACATGGTATATTTTCTTGCAAAAACAGATCCGGAAACATATTCCATTAATGATCTTCAGCGCGATGGAGAAACGATCTGGGATGGTGTACATAACTATCAGGCCATCAACTACATCAAATCATGGAAAATAGGAGATAGGGTATTTTTATACCACTCACAGGATGAAAAGAAAATAGTAGGTCTTATGGAAGTTGTTGGCGAGCCTTACAAAGATCTTCATGATAAGAGAAATATAAGTTGGGTAGCAAAGGTACGCTTTCGTTCACGTTTGCCTGAAGAAAAGCAGGTTTCTCTGAAAGAGATCAAAGAGAGTGGATTATTTTCAGATTTTCTTTTGGTGACTCACTCACGTCTCTCCGTCATGCCGTGTCCCCCTGATTTCATTACTTGGATGGACAGAAAGAATAATAAATAACTACACTTTTGTGCCATTCTTTTTTAACCAAAAAGAGTATAATACGTTTTTTATATGAAAATTGAGTGGTCAAAAGACAGGAAAGCAGTACGAATCAACGGCGGCCATTGGACATATTCTTATCTTGCTCATTATGACGTGTCATATGCTCTTTATCAGGCTGAAGAGAGAGAGGGCGTGAGAAAATGGTGTAATTCCGAATTGGGGACAGTGTTGGGGCTCAATGATCTCGTTGAACCAGAGCAATTTAATCCAGCGGATATTGATTTCATAAAAAAATACCGCTAGCTTTTTACTTCCCATCTGGCGAAGATGCCGGTGGACAGCAGTCGTTTTCCTTCCTGTTCCTGTAATGCCAGCTCACCAACAGTCACCACACCTTTTTTATTCACAAAATCACTCATGAGATTGCCGAGCATATATGCTGATGCGGAGACTGCATACGAATTGATGATGAAAAAAAGAGAGGTGGGGGAAAGTAGCTGGGTGCAATCGCGCACCAGTTGGGGAAGGTGGCGCATGAGATCCCACGTCTCTCCATTGGGTCCGTGTCCATAGATCGGCGGGTCCATAATGATACCTTCATATCTATTTCCCCTTCTGATTTCACGGGCGACAAATTTCATCGTGTCATCTACTATCCAGCGGACTGGTTTGTCCTGAAGTCCCGACAGTATAGTGTTTTCACGAGCCCAGGTGATGCCGGGCTTTGACGCATCGACATGGACTACAGAGGCTCCTGCAGCTGCACAGGCGATCGTCGCGGCTCCTGTATATCCAAATAAATTAAGGACTTTTACAGGTGTACGAGCAGATTGTATTTTTTGCATCATCCAATCCCATTGGACGGCCTGTTCGGGAAATAGGCCTGTGTGTTTGAAGGAAGTGAGTTCGATTCTGAACTTCAACTGACCGTATGATAATGGCCAATAAGCAGGAATTGTGGTTTTTTTCTGCCAGGTGCCTCTCTCAGCAGAGGTGCGGATAAAACGTGCGTCAATTTTTTCCCAAAGCGCAGGAAACTTTTTTTGCCAGATGGCCTGGGGATCTGGTCTTATGAGAGTATATTTACCCCAACGCTCCAGACGCTGACCATTCCCGCTGTCCAGAAGTTCATAATCACTCCAGCCGGAAGTTATTTCTGTAAGAAATTGCATGTGGAAAGTATATCAGGAAAGCTAACTTCTTTTGCATATATATCTGATTACTATTTTTTTATAAATATCATGATAAAAGATGTGATGCCGAAAACTGCAATAGGTGAGATGGGGTGCTATGGGTATATTGCAGATACTGAAGGAAATGTGGTCGGGCTGGGGGAGAATAAGTAAGAGATAGATATATATTGAATATGCAGAAAAACGGAGTATAATCCTACTCATTACTTATTGTAATTTTTTTATGTCAAATAAATATAAAGAAGGTCCGGGGAAAGTATATAATGAAGAACTAAAGCATGATTTGTTGGTAACCCTTGCTAAGAGTGCAGTAGTGGGAACAGGGAAAGTGATAAAAGGAGCTACGTACGATCTGCCAAAGACTGTAGCTGTAGGCACGCTAGAGGTGCTTACTGATCATGGCCCTGCAATGGCACGTGCTGGTGCACAAATGACAGCCACTTTAGCTGTAGAAGGATATAATAAAATTTCAAAAGGTTATGGTAAAGTTGCAGGTTTGTTGGGAGATGTAGAAGGCATTTCTGGAGAGCCAGAAGGAGGATGGGAAACAGATCACGAACCATCGTTTGTAGTAAAAGGCATTTCTGGAGAACCAAAAGATGGATGGGTTACAGACTACGAGCCGCCAACAGTTGTAGGTATTTCAGGAGAAGACGCAACAAATGGATGGGGATATGACTATGAAGAAAAGAAAAATGAATGGGTGCTTTAATAACAAAAACAAAATACAATTATAATAAGCAATGCATCTTGTTATTTTGCTTATCATTGCAGCTATCACTGGAGGGTCTACGCCGGTTGCAGGTAAGTATATCCTCCAGTCATTTCATCCATTTGAAGGGATATTTTTTCGTTTTCTCTTTGCATCTACCGTCTTATTTTTTACTTTATCACGAGCAGAAAGAAGTATCCGTTCATTGAAAGAAAATTCGTATGTGGCTTTCATCGGCGCGCTCAATCCGATCTTATTTTTTATCGCACTGCCATATATTCAGGCATCTGTGACGCCACTTATTTATGCCTCTGTACCGCTTTTTACAGCTCTTTATAATCGAATAAAGTTACAACACCGCTATACATATTTGCAGCTGAGCGGGCTTTTCATCGGATTTGCTGGTGTTGCACTCATTATATTTCTTCCCTTGATAAAACAAGGTATACCGCTTGAGGCGCTCAAAGGAAATGCACTGATCCTGGTTGGCGCTGTGATTTTCACCTGGTATGGTATCGTTTCGCAGAAAGCTCAAAAAGAACATGGTGTTTCTGCACGCGCGATGACATATTATTTTTCGCTTATGACATTGGTTCTTTCGTTGCCGTTTGTAGCCTGCATATGGGCTTTCGATCGACCAATACCCGCAGATTTTTCTGTGTTTAACACATCACTGCTTTTATATATCGGGATCGTAGGTACAGCTATTGCGTACCTTTCGTATCAGTCCGCGCTCAAAAAAGGCGGCACACTTTCGGCATCGCTTTTCACTTTTCTCCAGCCGGTTGCAACATTTACCATGGCTTTTCTGTTTCTGGGAGAAAAAATAGATATCTATATGATCATGGGAGGCATGTTGGCGACTCTAGGCCCTTGGATGGTATTGACAAAATAAACCGTCACTGTATCATATGAACATATGATACTAAAAAGAGTTTTGCAAGAGCAACTCATGCGAGAAAGTATATATATTCCAGACCCAGCTTTAAGAAAAGAGATTGATTTTCTTTCTGAGCAAGATGCATTAAATCAATCTTTCATAGGTTCACGCAATCCGGCTTTGTATAAAATTGAACCTGGGTGTTGGTATGATGATAAAGGTGGTCGCCATTATCGTGAAGTGATAAACCCCGAAACTGGGCTACCAGATGATAGATGGACTTAAAAAGTCTATTGTATCACAAGCGTGATTTCTCCTTTGATTTGCTCAGGAAGCAGGGTAGAGCGGATGATTTCTTCAAATGTTTTGGTGAGCTCCCGGGTAATGACTACCTTCCACTGCGGGTGATGTTCTTTAATGATTTCAAGAGTCTTGTGTACCCGATAAGGTGACTCAAAAGCCACCAGAACAAGCTCAGGAAGTGTTTCCTTCAACTTTTCTATCTGTTTGAGTTGCTTTTTCAGAGCTGAAGGCTTTTTTGCGAAAAATCCAAAAAACATCCAGTGTTCGCTTTTGAAGCCGGCATGAATAAGCGCTGTCGTTACCGCCGAAGGTCCGGGAATGACGGTAAAGGGAAGCTGTTTGCGTATACACTCCGCAGTAAGCATATACCCTGGATCGGATATAAGCGGCATACCAGCCTGAGATATGAGCGCTACTTCTTTTCCTTCTTCAAGTAGTTGAGTCGCCATTTCTAGGCGTTCAAACTCGTTGTCTTTGTGATATGAAATGAGACGGGGTAAATCATGCTGTGTTAATTCACTTAAAAGGGGAGCAAACAATTGTAGAATTCTACGAAGGAGGATGCCGGTGGTTCGGGTATCTTCTGTGAGAATGATCTCTACCGAGAGTAATGTACGTGCCTGACGAATCGAAAGATCATCAAGATTGCCGATAGGTGTTCCGACGATAAAAAGCATAAGAAAAAAGTATACACAATTTAATCTGTTTTTGTATAATACTTATCTATTACACATTTTTAAATACATATGAGCGAATATCAGCCGCCAGGAGATGAAGATGTAATGCCATCAGGCGCTACTTTAAGTGAGGTGGCTCCATTTTCTACTAGTGGTTTTAACCATAAACCAGAGCAGACTGCTGTTCAACCACCACGATTTTTTGAAGAGAATGTAAATCCAGCTCCACAACCTGATGCGCAGCCTAAAGAAGAGCAGGTATAATACAGCATGCATCAATTTCAGCTTGTTTCCCGATTTCAGCCAACCGGAGATCAACCACATGCTATTGATCAATTGGTCCGGGGTATTGAAGAAAAGCGGAAAAATCAGGTTTTACTCGGTGTGACAGGATCAGGAAAGACTTTTACGATCGCAAACGTCATTCAGAAGCTGAATATACCAACCCTCATCATATCTCACAATAAAACTCTAGCGGGACAACTGTATCAGGAATTCAGGGATTTTTTTCCTCAAAATGCAGTTTCTTATTTTGTCTCTTATTACGATTATTATCAACCTGAGGCGTATATCCCTACCACAGATACTTATATTGAAAAAGAGGCTGAGATCAATGAGTTGATTGATAAATTACGACTTCAATCGACTACTAATATTCTTTCCCGCAAGGATGTGATCGTGGTCGCATCGGTGTCTTGTATTTATAATATTGGCTCACCGTCAGAATATGGCAAATTCCAGATCGCTCTCAAGATAGGAGATCCTATAGACTGGAAAAAACTTGCTGTGCGACTCACCGGGCTTTTATACGAGCGATCCGAGTTTGATTTTCATCGCGGGACATTTCGGATGCGTGGCAATCATATGGATATTTATCTGCCTTACGAAGATTATTCAGTGCGCATCACCGAAGAATACGGACGGATCAAAAGTCTGGAATATATTGATTCTCTTACCGGTGAACAGATCCCGCACACGGCAATCCGCAATGCTCTTGCAGATATGGTAGCCATTTATCCGGCAAAACTATACCTTGCAAATTCAGACGCTTTTTTGTCCGCAGACGCGCAAATCCGGGCGGATCTGGCCCGAGAGCATCAGGCGCTCAAAAGTCAGGGTAAGGATGCTGAAGCGAGCCGTCTTCTGAGAAAGGTAAATTATGATCTGGAGCTTATCAAAGAAGTTGGATATGTAAATGGTATAGAAAATTACTCGAGGTATTTTGACGGAAGAAAGCCAGGTGATCCACCCTATAGTTTGCTCGATTATTTTAAACATGCATATGGTGATCAGTATCTAGTTGTGATTGATGAATCGCATATGACTGTGCCGCAGATCCGGGGTATGTTCAATGGTGATCACAGCAGAAAAAGAACGCTTATCGAGTATGGATTCCGGTTACAATCAGCCTACGACAACAGACCGTTGAAATTTGATGAGTTTTACCGTGTGCCAAAACACTTTGTGTATGTTTCGGCCACACCTGACGAATGGGAGGTAGAGATGGCGAAAGGAGAGAGCAAGCAACTCAGCGATTCAGCTACTCAGTCAATCAGTCATCCTGAACTCGATTCAGGATCTTTAGTCGGATTAGAAAATACACAAAAAGAAATGTTACGCGCTACACGCTACACGTTACACGATGGAATCGTCGAACAACTCATTCGCCCCACAGGTATCATTGATCCACAGATCACTATCCGTCCGGCAGAAAAGGAAATACCCGATCTGATAGCTGAAATAGAAAAACGGGTAGTTAAACAGGAAAAAGTCCTTGTCACGACTCTGACCAAGAAAACAGCTGAAGATCTCACTGAATTTTTGAAGGAAAAAGAGATTCGGGCAGCCTATTTACATTCAGATGTGCACACGCTCGAACGTTCGGACGTCCTGGATAATCTCCGTAAGAGTGAATTCGACGTGCTCATCGGTGTTAATCTCCTGCGAGAAGGACTGGATTTGCCCGAAGTCACACTTGTTGCCATTCTGGATGCAGATAAAGAAGGCTTTTTGCGCTCACGCACCTCACTTATTCAGACTATGGGACGCGCAGCACGGAATGTCGATGGAGAAGTGATACTATATGCAGATAAAATGACCAGATCTATCAATGCAGCAGTTGATGAGATCAAGCGCCGGCGCGAGTATCAGTCAAAATACAACAAAGAGCATGGCATAGATCCAAAAACAGTTTACAAGCCGATCCGGGAAAAGATCGTCGAACGTGCAGAGGAAGATCTGATGGCTTTTGATAAAATCCGCACTCAGTTTGATATGAAAAAGCTGGATGAGATCAAAGCAGATACGATGACAGGTGTCGATAAGAAGCGCATGGTGAAAAAACTTCAGGCAGAAATGAAGAAATCAGCAGACGAAATGGATTTCGAATCAGCCATCATCCTTCGTGACAAAATAAGGGAGCTCAAAATTTGATGTTTGTGGTATAATCTCAATATGATTGAAATTGACCCGAATTTTATACTGCAAGAAGGTGATCGTGTTGCGGAAATAACTTTGCATGACGATGTGATTCATAGAACAGGTGAGATGATAGTCGGCTTGACGGGTCTTGTTGGCATTGCGGTCAATCCACCTATTGGGTTTTTGGTGCTTGCTGGGGCATACCGCAATCTCCAAAGGAGAGAGAATATGGCAGATTTACCAATCGACACCATTGACATGGAGCCGTATACATTAACTTCTTCATCTTTGCAATAAAATATAGATTCTTATTACGATAACATTCACCCTGATTTTCACGCTGGTTGAATAATTTCTCATCAGAAGGTACACTATACGGATGCTCAATATAATCCGCATCAAAGGGGCACGACAGCATAATCTCAAAAATATCGATGTCGAGATACCCAAAAATCAGTTTGTCGTTTTCACCGGTGTTTCTGGTTCCGGCAAATCTTCTCTTGCTTTCGATACTATTTATGCAGAAGGGCAACGCCGCTATGTAGAATCTCTTTCTGCCTATGCGCGTCAATTCTTGGGGATCATGGATAAGCCGGATGTAGATTTCATTGAAGGGCTTTCACCCTCAATCTCTATTGATCAGAAAACTGTGTCGCACAATCCTCGCTCTACAGTGGGTACCATCACGGAAATTTATGATTACCTGAGAGTCCTTTTTGCAAGAATTGGGCATCCACACTGTCCAAACTGCAAAATTGAGATAAAAAAACGCTCAGTTGACGAAATAAGCGCGGACATGATCGCCCACATGAAACGAGAGTCAAAAAGCGACGGTATCAAGCCTCACCAAGCACTCTTACTTTCACCCGTAGTACGCAATCGTAAAGGAGAATTTCGTGATCTGTTTGTCAATATCAGAAGTAAAGGATATAAAGAAGTGAGAGTTGACGGGCATGATTTCTCCCTTAATGATGATATAGATTTAATAAAAACCAACAAACACACCATTGAAGTGAAGATTGATACATTGAGTTTTTTTCATAAAGACCTATCAGATGAGGTATTTCTTGCAAACATCCGTTCTCGCCTCACCAGTGACATCGAGCAGTCTACAGGGCTGTCAGACGGACTGGTCATTCTCAAGGTAGGGGAGAGTGAACATCTTTTTTCAGAAAAATTATCCTGTCCGAATTGCGGTCTTTCTCTGCCTGAGATAGAACCTCGCATGTTTTCATTTAATTCACCGCTTGGTGCATGCGCAAAATGCAAAGGTATAGGTACTACGTATAAAATTGACCCGGATCTTCTCCTCAATCCAAACCTCAGCATGAATGAGGGCGGGCTTATCCCATACACCAAATTTTATTTTCAGAATACATGGTATTTGCGACTCATAAAAACCATGTCTGAGGATATGGGAGTACCGCTTGACCAGCCGATAAGTACATGGACTGATGCACAGAAAAAAGTAATTCTTTTTGGAAACGGCAGAACCTATCAGGTGAAAGGTGAAAATCGCTTTGGTAATCAGACCACAATCAGCGAAACATGGAACGGCCTTGTGCATGATCTCGAAAAACGATACTTTGAAAGTGAGGGACAAAGCTGGGACCTGATGAAATATATGCGGGAGGAGGTATGTGCAGACTGTCGTGGAACAAGATTAAAGCCAGAAGTACTTTCTATCACCATAAATGGTTTTCATATCGCAGAGATCACCAACTGGTCCATCAAACATCTCCTCACTTTTTTTGGTCAGAAGACCGATAAAACTCAATCAGACATGCCCACCATCGAGATGAATCAGTATGAAAGCGAGATAGCAAAATCTATTTTGAAAGAAATAGTGATCCGTATGACATTTCTTGATAATGTCGGGCTTTCATATCTTACTATTTCTCGAGCTGCAAAATCCCTTTCAGGAGGTGAGTTGCAGCGCATCAGACTTGCATCTCAGATCGGTACCGGATTGTCTGGAGTTTTATATGTGCTTGATGAGCCATCGATAGGCCTTCATCCACGCGATGTTTCAGCACTTATTCAAACGCTTCACAATTTGAAAGATTTGGGAAATACGCTCATTGTGGTCGAACACGATCAGGAAACCATGGAATCTGCAGATTACCTCATAGAGCTTGGCCCAAAAGCAGGGAAAGACGGTGGTCATATCACTTTTGCCGGAACATTGAAAGAAATGGAGAAAAGTGACAATTCACTCACAGGTAAGTTTCTTTCGGGGAGACAGGAGATAGAGCGGACCTCACGCAAGCTGGTAAGCGATCGAGGCACGATCACAATCCATGAAGCATCGCAATTTAATCTCAAACATGTCACTGTCAAATTTCCACTACATAATCTTATCGCCATAACGGGTGTATCTGGATCTGGTAAATCAACGTTGATTACTGAAACATTGTACCCTGCCCTCAAGCTTCATTTACAAAATCAATGGAATGAGTTTATAGGTGAATACAAACGTCTTGAGGGACATCAGTACATTGATCGGGTATATTTGGTGGATCAGTCTCCTATTGGAAGAACGCCAAGATCCAATCCAGCAACTTATGTTGGTATGTTTGATGAAATTCGTGATATTTTTGCCGGAACTGTCGAAGCGAGGGCACGAGGTTTTCAGAAAGGTCGATTTTCGTTTAACGTCAAAGGTGGACGATGTGAAAAATGTCAGGGCGCCGGAGTACTCAAAATCGAAATGCAATTTTTGTCAGATGTGTACATCAAATGCGATGTGTGCCAAGGTAAACGGTACAATAGAGAGACCCTTGAGGTCATGTATAAAGGAAAAACTATTTTTGACGTGTTGGAAATGACAGTTGATGAAGCTTCGGATTTTTTTCAAAACCACCAGCACTTAGTGTTGAAACTCAGCTTTCTCAAAAAAGTAGGTCTAGGTTATATTCAGCTTGGACAACCTGCTCCTACTTTTTCTGGAGGAGAGGCTCAACGTATCAAGCTAGCAGATGAATTATCCCGTGCCGGGCGTGGACATACGCTGTATATTCTTGACGAGCCAACAACAGGTCTTCATTTCGCTGATGTACAAAAGTTGCTTGATGCACTTCATGAATTAGTAGGCCAAAGTAATACGGTAATCGTGATTGAACACAATCTGGATGTTATTAAAAATGCACAGTATATTGTAGATATGGGACCAGAAGGTGGGGATGGAGGAGGACAAGTGATATATCAGGGAGATTTAGAAGGTATACTCGATGTGAAGGCTTCACATACTGGCCGGTATCTCAAGCGCTTTATCACTCCCCCCAAACGCAACAAGCAATAATATGCAGAACGGTACAATAACCTCGTTTAATAGATCTACTCTCAGCGAAGCGCCTACCACTATTGGTGTTTATCTTTTTAAAAAAGGCAATGAATACATATATATCGGTAAGTCTGTAAATCTGCGAGCTCGACTTCTTTCACATTTTGAAGATGCAAAAACCGACACAAAAGAAGCTGCTATTTTTAGCCAATCAGACCGTGTAGAGTACGTGATAACAGATTCAGAGTTCAAGGCTTTGATCTATGAAGCGCATCTTATTCGCACTCATAAGCCACAATACAATGTTCGTTGGCGAGATGATAAAAGTTTTCTCTATATCAAAATTACACAAAAAGAAGTATATCCGCGAATTTTAGTGACAAGATTAGAGAACGATGGTTTATCTCATTATTTCGGACCTTTTTCGTCAATGCGAGTGGTTTTATCACTTCTAAGGGAACTACGGAGAATTTTCCCTTTTTGTATGCAAAAAAAACTGTCGAAACAATCATGTTTCTATTCAAAAATCGGTTTGTGCGATCCTTGTCCATCGGCGATCGAACGGATAAAAGATGAAGTCAAGAAAAAACATCTTCAAACACTCTATCGTAGAAATATTCGCTCAGTTTCCCGTATTCTTGAGGGAAAAACTGAAGCAATAGAAAAGAAACTTCAAAAACGGATTGATGAATGTGTCAGTTCAGAAGAGTTTGAACAAGCCATCCCTCTGCGTAATTCGCTTTACAAACTTGAGAGGTTGATTATCAAAAAGCATTTTGGTGACCAACCAGATGCAGTAAACACATCAGTATCGCAGGTCAAGCACCTGCGCCATTTGCTTCATCCTTTTTTTTCAGAAATAACCCTAGAACGGATTGAATGCTACGATATGAGTACATTCGCATTTCGTGAAAGCACAGCTTCACTTGTTGTCTTTACTCAGGGACTAAGTGACAAAAAAGAATACCGCCGGTTTAAAATAAAAAATTTTTCAGCCGAATCTGATTTCGAAATGTTTTATGAAGTGCTACATCGAAGATTTAAAAAAGAGTGGCAGCTCCCAGATCTGGTTGTTGTAGACGGGGGTAAACCGCAAGTACGTGTAGCGCGAAAGGTATTGAGCGAATTAAAAATCAACATACCGCTTATTGGTATTGCAAAGCGACCTGATAGACTTGTCATCGGTATTGAAGACTTTCCTCTCCTGAGGCCTCCTCGCGATAATCCTGGCTTTATGCTTGTGCAAGCGCTTCGGGATGAAGCTCACCGTTTTGCTAAAAAATATCATGTCACTTTGAGGGAGAAAAAAATAATGTTATAATATCTTGATGCATACATTGCTGCTTTCACTCAACATCGCATTTTCAGTGATCATCGTAATCCTTATTCTTTTACAAGGAAAAGGTGCGGGTCTGGGGAGTGCCTGGGGTGGAGGAGGCGAGTTGTATCAAACCAGACGGGGAGTCGAACGGTTGACTCTTTATTTAGCCTATCTTTTCATATTTTTATTTTTTTGTGTATCTGTTGCGATTTTCTTTATTTCCTAGTTCATGAGGTTTTCACTCAGATATAAGAATACGCGTTATCTTTACTGGCTCCTTTTTGCGTTTTTTAAAAAAAATATCCAGTCGCTGATCATCAGCTTTTTGATCAGTCTTATCTTTGTGATTGCAGTATTTTCATTTTCCCCCTATATCATCCGACGCTTCACTACTGATACACACATCATTGGCATGACCGGACAATTCCGCCCTGATAGTCTACCAGACGAGGTATTATCAAAAATTTCCAACGGGCTTGTTTATCTAAACGATAGAGGTGAAATCATTCCGCTTCTTGCAGAGAGTTGGAGTATGGGAGATGGAGGAGCATCGTACAGGTTTGTTTTAAAAAAAGATATTGTATGGAGTGATGGAAAACAACTGACTTCATCTGATATTAACTATTCATTCAAAGATGTGAAAATTGACAGGGAGGACGATTATATTATCACTTACACACTTCCCAAGCCACTACGTATTTTTCCACAATTTCTCACCAGACCGGTGGTCCGGTATCCTCTCATGGGCGTTGCGGGAACATATCGAGTGGATAAGTTGAAATTGCAAGATGACGCGGTTTCAGAACTACGATTGACTCCTCTGAGAGACGAATACCCGGTTTTAGTTTATAAATTTTATGATACTGACACAAAATTGGTGCAAGCTTATAAGCTAGGTGAGATCACTCAAATGTCTACGACAAAGGCTTCAGTTGCAGATATTTTTGTACATTATCCAAATTCAGAAGTAGAAAAAATTGTTGATTATTCTCGTCTTCTCGCGCTTTTTTTTAATATGAAAGATTCGCTGTTGAAAGAGCGGGATGTCCGTCATGCTATCGCTCAAAGCATAAATACAGACGAATTAAATGATCTAGGCGAACTAGCAACAGGCCCTATACCTCCAAACTCCTGGGCATATGAAACTGATGTAAAATCTTACCCTTACAATCCATCCGCTACGACAAAAATATTTAAAAAATACATAACAGCTTCTGAGTCAGCAAAATTGACAATTACCACCTATATCGATTATCTCTCAACAGCAGATACTGTGAAAGATCAGCTTGAACAGGTTGGAATACAGTCGCAAGTCGAGGTGCTCTCAGGAGAGTTGCCTGAAACATTTCAGCTTTTTCTCGCGACCATGATGTTGCCCAAAGACCCCGATCAGTATTTTTTTTGGCACTCAACTCAAAAAAAAGGCAATATTAGTAGTTATCGCAATGATCGTATTGATCTTATTCTCGAGCAGGGAAGAAATGCAGGAAAACTAAAGGATAGAAGAGATTTGTATTCTGATTTTCAAAAAATATTAGTTAATGATATGCCAGCCTATTTTCTTTTTTATCCCTATTCATATACTATTTCCAGAAAATAAATCTTCATGTATAATAGCTGCAGACTAATAAGATAAGTGATGAACTTTGTAACGTTAAAAATCTGACAAATGTATATTGTTTAGCTTAAAACAAGAAGCTAAATTTTATTGGTAAATACATGAGCCGGGGTGGC
>CAZNUT010000003.1:0-53021 GCA_964576365.1 uncultured Gammaproteobacteria bacterium | reverse complement strand
CCCCATCCCTTGCGCTTCGCTCCAGTGATGGGGAACTCTGCTAGCGCATTAGAGCCTAACAGACAATCTGACTACTTTATAACTTTAAAAACTAGGTAAACTTGGCAACTTATTTTCCAAACCTTCTTTTGCGAGTATAAAAAACTTCAATACACTGTCGTAGTATTTCAGGAGTAAAATCCGGAAAATATTCATCTCGAAACACATATTCAGCATAAACTGATTGCCAGATAAGAAAACCCGAAGTGCGAGTCTCACCACCCGTACGAATAATAAGATCTGGGTCTGGAAGACCAGATGTGTCAAGAGCTGAAGAAATAGCCTCAATGGAAATCTCTTTTTTTTCAGCGACCAGCTGATTGATTGCTCGTTTTAATTCATCTCTACCTCCATAATTAAGCGCAAATACAAAAACTAGTCCAGTATTTTTTTGCGTTTGATTTACAGCGTCCAAGATTTGTTGCTTTGTTTTTTCAGGTAATGGATCGATGTTGCCGATCACTTTGATGCAAATATTTTTTTTATGCATATCTGCAAGACGCTCCTGAAGAAAATAAGATAGAAGTGAAAAAAGATTGTTCACCTCAAAACTACTGCGTTTGATGAAATTTTCAGGTGACAGTGCCCAAAAGGTACAATACGGAATCTGCAATCTCAACATCTCATCATAAAGCGCTGGAAGTGTGTGTTCAACTGCATATTTATGCCCTTCAACAGAAGCATGACCATGCTGCTTTGCCCACCTTCTATTTCCATCAGGGATGATGGCGATGTGTTTTAAATCTGATTTGTCCATATTGCATTGTACATGTTGATTCGGTACACTGATGTCATGTTTCCTACCGCTCCACCTGGTGCTACATCAACTCCACTTCCGGGACCGATAAATACACCATTCATCAATCCCACATCAATTCAAGGATTGTTTCCAGCTTCAAGGTTTGGTGACATCAATACACTGATAAATATTATATCTCCTCTTTTGACGATTGGCGCGGCACTTCTTTTTGGCGCCATGCTTTTGCGGGCTGCTTATCTCTGGCTGAGTGCTGGCGATGATATGGAAAAAATTGCCGAAGCAAAACGTATCATGACTTATGCGATCATAGGTATGATTATCATCATTTCAGCGTACACCATAGTACGACTGATCGGCTTTATTTTTAAAGTTGAAATACCATTATGAAAATCCTCGCTGCCATAACTCCCGCAACTGTTCAAAGTGTCTTTGGTGGACCAATCACCCCACCTCCTGGTAGCCCGGCTGGAAGTCCGGTAAGCACAATCAGCCAGTATATCATCTTTGGTATTCAAACTTTTCTTATCATAGCTGCTATTGCTGCGATGTTTTTCATGTTGTGGGGCGCTTTTGATTGGGTGACATCAAGTGGCGATCCCGATGCGATAGCAAAAGCCAGACAAAAAATAACCAATGCGGTGATAGGTCTCGTACTGGTTGTTGTAGCACTTGGCATCTTTGTACTGGTGAGCACCGATGTGCTTAAAATCATAAAACGCGGACCAAATGGCGAATGGATATTTGGTATCCCAACTATCAACAAATGTCAGCTCACCGGCGCTGCGTGCAATCCTGCCAATAATGCCGCCTGCTGCTCAGGTGTCTGTACTGCAGCTGGAACATGTCAGTAATTGACAAATGAAAAATACCTTTTTTTATTTAAGCCTGATTGTTTGGTTTATAAGCTTTTTTGTCAACAAACCATTCAATCTTTTCAATTTAATTATTCTTGGAATTTTGATAAAGCTAGTTGCAGAAAAGAAAAAAACCGGCACTTATCCACTGTGGACAATAATAATTTTTATTGGAATAATTGCGTGCAACTTCATCATTGGGCTCGGAGCAATAATTGCTTCTGTAAGAATGGGAGATAGATATTGATAGAAAATATCATCGTATCTGAAGTATAAACGTGATTTTACTCACACATAAGAAATCTTTAGCCGCCAAGACGTTAGACGTTAGGATACTAATTTCTCTGTCCTAAATCTTCATTCTTAATTCCTAATTCAACTTACATACTTTTTTTATTTATCCACTTTCTCCACTCCCGCAAATGCCTGTTTGAAAGGATAATGTTCAATCTGTTTTTCATTGAGGAAATCGATAAGTCGCGCAGTATCTTTTGCAAAAAATAAAAGAAGACCTGAATCGGTTTTTACTCCTCCAGCTCCGGTGACCTTTCCCATTCCAAAAGACTCTAAAACAGAAAGTAACCTTTTTGTTCGACGGGAAACGATACCAAGGCCCTCTAAAAGCTTCTGATTTTCTTTGATACAATCACCAAAAAAAGCCGCATCCTCTTTTACGATGCTGACCACCATTCGTTTTGTCACTTTTTCGATTGATGAAAGAACTCGATCCATCTTCTGAGGGTATTGATTATATCGCTTACCCACATGTGATACCATTTCTTTTGTACTTTCCTTCGGTTTACCGCTATCAATCAAAATCAATCGTTCTTCAATTGGTTTTGGCAATTTAAAATTCAGTGCAGAAATCGTTTTAAGAAATTCAAATTCCTTCCGATAAAAAATGAGTCCGCCATAGCTTGAGGCACTGACATCAACCCCAGATGGAATACCATGAAAATACTTCTCGCATTGAAATGCATTATTATTGACAACTTCAATTGAAGGCTGTTTACCTGTATACCACTCAAGAAGCGCGGCACAAACCGCAACACAATAGGCTGCCGACGAACCCATACCTCGCCCTTGAGGAATGGTAGAGGTGATTGAAAGATATGGTTTTATTTTTTGCGCCAACGCACCTTCTTTTTGTACAAATGCACGAATTGTTTTATCACAAAACTCAAACGGGTCTGATTTTTGTTGGGAAATCGATGTTTGTGATGCGGTGAGCGTAGCAGTTAAATATAACTGTACTGCCGTGACAAACGCAGGTTTGGTATATACCACTGAGTGCTCGCCTGATAGTATAACTTTAGCAGGAGCACGATAAGCAATCTGTTTCATGAAATAGGAACAAATTTGATCCCATATGATATCACAGATTTTTCATCGGATTCACCAACACGCCTCAATGTACTTCTGACTTTCATACCAATGAAAACAGATTGATGATGTTCAGAAGCTACTTGACCATAAACACGCCTTCCATCTACGAGTTCTACAAGTACCACCACATAAGGAACATCCTTTTGAAATCTTATTGGGGCAATTGAAATTCGAGTCCAGGAAATGATAACTCCTTCTTGATTTAAATTTTTTCTTTCTCTTTCTTGCCGACGCCATAGTTTGACTGGGTTATTCATGAAATAAATACTAAATACCTAATAATGTAACAATGGCAACACCACCACTACCCCCTACATTGTGCGCGAGTCCGTATGTCACACCTTCCACTTGTCTATCTCCTGCCTGGCCAGTAAGTTGTAGATATACTTCTCCAATCTGTTTGATCCCTGTGCCTCCAACTGGATGACCCGCAGCCTTGAGACCACCTGAAGTATTTACAATCAAGTGATTTCCTGATGAACGATGTGTATACATCTCTTTTGCCAGTTGTCCCCCTGTACCCTGCTTCCAAAACCCTAGATCTTCAAGCGCCAGAATTTCTGCAATTGAAAAACAATCATGCACCTCCATCACGCGAATATCTTTTTGGCTTAATTTGGCAGTTGCAAATGCTTTTTTACCTGCGAGACGAGTCGCGGGCAACCCATCAAGTATCGCACGTTGAGCGATACCCACACTATCTGTCGCCATTTCTGATGCAAGAATATACGCACTTTTTTTCTTTTTGATCAACTGCTGGTTGTTTGTTAACAACAATGCAGCACCCCCATCTGATATAGGCGAACTATCAAGTACTTTGAGCGGATATGCTATATAAGGACTTTCAAGAACATCATCTATCTCAACGGGTCGACGAAAATGAGCTTTTTCGTTCAAAACTCCGTGAGCGTGATTTTTCACAGAAATACTGGCAAGATGTTCTTCAGTGTAATGGTATTTATGCAAATAATATTGCGCAAGAAGAGCATAGACTCCCGGAAAGGTAAGCCCTGCAAACTGTTCATCTTCAGAAGCTGCCGTACCTAAAGCCTGAGTAATCTCTCCAGCACCCACATCTGTCATTTTTTCCGCACCAAGTACCAATACTGTTTTATTTGATTGAGAGGATAAATACGTATTTGCTAGTTGTAAGGCCATACCTCCCGACGCACAGGCTGCCTCAACACGATAAACCGGCATCTGCTTTTTCATCAATTCTGCAATATGAGCTTCCAGAAGAAGCGTACCTTCGGTGATACCACCGAGCATATTGCCGAGAAAAACAGCGTCAATATCACCTGCTTCAAGGCCGGACACGTTCAACACTCCTTCGATACTTTCAGCTAGTAAATCATGGAGAGATTTACGCCAAAGCTCGCCAAACTTGGTTGAATAGTACCCGATAAGTGCTTGTCTCATATAATTCCCATCAACTGTATATATGTCGCATAATCAAGTTGTATTTTTCCATTTTCTATATTCTTACGAAATGATTTTTGTATTTTTTTGATATGCCTGGTGCATCGAAGTATCATCGCATCTGATCCAGCTCCAGAGCCATACGAAGCAAAAAAAATCAAATCACCTTCCGAAGCTTTTTCTAATACACCTACAAGACCCATCAAAGATGATGCAGCGTATGAATTTCCAAGCAAAGGCACCACATAAGATGTCTCAATCTGTTCGCGGGTAAATCCTAATTGTTTGCCCGCTCTTAATGGAAAACTGCCATTTGGCATATGAAATACCGCATGAGCGAATTGTTCAGGCTTCATGTCAGTTTTTTTCAATAAACGAAGTGAAGATTCGCGTATATGGGTAAAATATGCAGGGTCTCCAGTAAATCGTCCAGCATGAGACGGATAATCCATTTTTGATCTTCTCCAAAAATCTGGAGTGTCAGAAGAATACGAGTGCCAATCAACGATCTCAACAGCCACTTCTTCTCGCCCTAATAGCCATGCATTCGCCCCAGATCCAGCTGTATACTCTAGCGCATCACGGGGAGCCGCATTTGCTTTGTCAGCGGCACAAACGAGCGCAATCTCTCTATCTTTAGATTTGACAAGAGACGCTGCTGAAAGCAGAGCTCCTGTACCAGCCTTGCATGCAAACTGTGTGTCATAAGCCAAATAATCGTTTCCAAGCGCCAACCACGCCGCTAGACTCGTGGATGTTGGTTTGACCGCATATGGAAATGTTTCCGAACCGATAAAAACTGCACCCACTCTTTCTTTTAATTTTTCTTTTCCAGCAAATGCCATTACAGCTGCTTCATATGACATAGTAAGGACATCTTCATCTTTGTCTGCAACTGCCTTTTCTTCAATCTGAAGTGACTTCCCGATCTTATCAGCACATCTTCCCCATACCGAAGCTATCACATCTGTTTTGATGCGATAACGCGGGACATAAAAACCGTATGAAATGATACCAATCATATTTATCTACCTAATGTACGATGTGCGCTTGCCAGTGATCCTGCTGAAATAGCAGCGTGTAATGATAGTTCGCCTGCCAGCACAGCACCTAAAAACACCTCGGCCAATTCTACGGATGATGACGCATTACAAAGTGATCTTGCCTCGGTCTGCGTTTTGAGCTTTGTACCTCCTCCTACAGTACCCAACATAATTGCTGGCATATAAATAGAAAAATGCAAGGAACCATCTGTCAGTACTTCTGCACTTGTCACCCCTTGACTCGCCTCAACAACATGAGCAGGATCCTGACCAGTCGCGATATAAAAAGCTGCCGCGATATTTGCAAAATGTGCATTAAAGCCAAGCGACCCGGACATCATCGAACCTCCCCACGATTTGTAATGGACTACATCTACTATTTTTTCGGCATTTGTCTTTAAAACTGTTTTTAATGTATCGGGTGAGATATTACACTCAGCCCAGCCACTCATACCGCGCCCGCTTATACTGTTGAGCCATGCAGGTTTTTTATCAATGTCATAATTTCCCGCTATCGCAAGACAATGAATTGAAGTTTGTTTTTCGATGTACCGAGCCAATACATCTGTCGCGATCGTTACCATATTCATACCCATTGCATCATGTGTATCAAAACAAAAACGCACGTACACACATTTGCCTGACATTACGCTATGAATTTCTATAAGCTTCAAGTGGGAGGATGTCTGTGCAGCTTCTTGCATCAACTCATCTTTGTGCTCAGTTAACCATTGACGAAACCATACTCCTTGCTTTAGTCCATTCACTCGAAATAATGGTCCTCGCGTAGTACCCACTCTTTCGATATGAGTTATAGCGCCACCCTCTTGATTGATAGCTTTTGCCCCTCGGTTAACCGACGCAACAAGTGCTCCTTCAGTCGTTGCAAGGGGTATGAGCGATTCCCCTTTTTTATATGTTCCTTCTATGCGTAATGGCCCTGCTACACCCAGGGGTATTGTCACTACTCCAATGAGATTTTCACAATGTATATCTTTTTCTTCATCAATAAGAGTACTGCGACAATGATTGAGTTTCACACCGCTTTGCTCAACGACAAGCCTTACTTTCTCATCAATAGAAGAAACAGTGCTTAGATGCATATAAATTCAGTCGAAAAAAGAACACATATCATTCAAAACGATCTGTAAAAATCACATGTACTGATCCGTACTTATCTTTTATTCAAATAAATGGAATACGAAAATACTGCATATGATAAAGAAATACCATGTAGGGTGTAAAAACTGCTCCATAAAGCAAAAGAGCATATACAATCCGATAAAAAGCTAATTTTGAAGCAAAGCGAACAGCTAGATACACCAAAATGACTTTCCAACACAACATGCATAATGAAAAAGTCATATAAGCAATACTAAATGAAGTCCCTTGAAAACTAAAAGTTCGTGGCGGGGGAATAATAAGATACAAACTTGATGTTACAAAAAACCATACTGTAGTAGGGATCAGGGTATAGACATAGGTAAAAATAAAGGCTGATATTGTAATTTCTGCTTCTGGATGCGTGATACGAGAAAATATATAAAAAAATAAAATCGTCAAAACAACATGAAAAACAGTCATGAAAAAAAGCACGTCCGGCTCATATCCCACTGGGCGCAACATATGAGCAAACTCAAAATAAATATAAACAAGAAAGCCAATACACGCTACCTCACCCCATCTGGTTTTATTCCGGATTGCTCTCATTGTTTTATACGGGTAAAAAAGCAGCAATACCATTCTACGAAGAAAAAAAATGAAGGAGACAAAAACAGAAATAACCAGCGATTTAAAACCCATACTGCAACAAACTGACAAGCCTCACAAACAAATTGCCAAGAATCGTATACATGCCGGCAACCACAATAAAAGAAAGTGGCAGCAGATATATAAAAGGTTGTTTTTTTAATCGGGATGTACTGAGTTTGTATAGCTTGGTAAGCCACTCCCATCCAAGATCATTTGGTTGAATGAAGTAAATTTCGTGAAGTTCTTTTTTGAGTTTCTGTGAAAAGTTAGCTGATGCGATCATCGGGTATTATAGAGCTTAATAAAAAGCTTTCGCGCGCGAAAGAGAAGGCTCTCTGTCGATTTAAAAGTCCGCACCATTTTTTTTGCAATGCGTTCGACCGGATGGTCTTCTATGTACTTGAGTCGTAGAATCACCTGATAATCATGCGGTAAGGCGTTGAGCGTTTTTTCAAATTTACGGTGCATTTCATTCTGTTCAATCTTCTCATCAAGCAAAACGGCCCCCAATTGCTCTGTAATAAATGCTGGCAAGTGAGAAAAAACAATTTGTTTGATCTTTTTTTTGCGTATATAGTCAATGGTCTTATTGCGTGCAATGGTATATATAAACGTTTTAAGTGAAGATTGATAACGAAAGTCTCGCAAACTCTCAAGTGTTTGAATAAAAACATCCTGAACAAGTTCTTCAGCGATTTGAACATCAGAAATTCGCTTTAATATAAAAGATAGAAGTGGTTTTTGATACAGTTTAAAAAAATGAGTTAAGGCTCTTTCATCTCGAAGCATTAACCGTTGGATTAACTCTTTATCAGATATATGAGGCATGGTGGAAACACATTAATCAAGTGCTATAGTATACAACGTGCTTCCCTTCAAAATATACATCTTTTTTTCTCTCACAAAAATTCCGTGATGACCTCGTAATGCAGTTGATTGAAGTTGCTTTAGGTATGCTCCTTTTTTATCAAAAACACCACAAATTCCTTTTGAAGAAGTACAAAGTAGAATCTGATCGGTATCTGCATCTGTATATATTGAATCAAACTCTTCGTTTAAAGTGGTAGGGATCTGAAATTTCAAATTTTCAACTATGCCGCGAATAAATGTATCAACTGTCTTTCCACCAACCACATAAACAGAAGAATCTATCGCAAAAGTAACAGCCTGCGAAGTGATCGCATTGTCAGACTGCAAATACGTAGTTTTTTCCCCAAATCCTTGTCCTGATGGAGCGTATTTATAAATAGTTTTTTTTGCTTTATCAAGTAAATACAGGTTGCCATTATATATTTTCAAGTCGCTGATTGTTCCCCATTCACTGTCAGGCTTGATCACTACTGAAGCTTTATTTTCTGCAGAAAACTTCATGACTCCTATTGTTTTTCCAAAAATGTAAACTGCATTCTCATACAAACCTACAAGACTGGCAGATTTGATATCTGAAGCAGAATATTTCGTGAGAGATTTTTCTTCAATATCAAGCAAATAAACTATTTGTGCAGCTGTATCAAGCACTGCAACTTTTCCCTCTGAATAACTGAGAGCATTGCCTCTGGCTGACTTTTGCTCCAGCGTAAAATCATAAAACTCATCCCCGCTTTTATCTTCTTTTTTTGTTATGGTCGACTCAGTGACTGAAATACGTTTCTCCATATTTTTAACATCATCTACATGTGTATCTCCTATTTCTTTTTTGAGATTTTGAACCTCGTTTCTTGCCTCATTTAATATTTTTATTGCTGCATCAATATCTAAAAATGCCTCTTCCTGTGCATCACTGATTTTTTGTTCCACAGTTACTTTGACAGCATCAACCAATTCCTGACGACGAGAGGCTGTTCGTCGTTGATAGCCAAAAATCACACTCCACACTAAAATTCCAAATAATACAAATGCTAAAATAAGAAAAATAAAACGACGTCGACTAAATGAAGGAATAGAAATACTTACTCGGGGTAATCTTCTCTGAGCAGGATTTTGAGGAGGCGTCGTGACAAGTGTTGCGTCATCAAGATGAGATGTCGGAAAAGGTGAGGGTATAGTAGCTGTAGATCTTGCTGTTTCAGAATTAAACTCTGCAATTACGACTGCAAAACCAGCTTCTTCTTCTGCGTATTGCTCTGCCTGAATTTTTTCAACAATATCTTTGGGAGAGAACATATCTACAAAAACCTGAATATCTGCTGCTGCACCGATAAGCTGTGTTATTTTATCTGTGGTAAACAATGCGCAATCAAACTCCTGTATCCTGCCTGAAGCACTTTTATCGCCATCAATAAGCAAACGAAGTTCTTTACCTCGCCTAAAATATACCTGACCGGTTCCAATTGTTTTAACATATAATATTCCTTCAAAGAGCCTTCCTGCAGCCAAACTTACATGAGCGGGCAAATTACACTTCAATAAAACATGTGTAATAGCGGATTCCAATGATGAAAGTGATTTAATAGCGTCAATCACAAGAGCGTTTTTAATATCCGCTATTTTTGCCTCTCCTTCTTCCGTTGTGCTGTCTTGAGGAAGATTGATTGTGAGAAAAAAATCACCCACAATAAGAGTTCCGGAAAAGGATCCGGCTGCTTGTTTGGCCGTATATTGTGAGGCTGATGAAACTATCATAGTTGAGACTCGGATAGGTATTACACTCCAAATATTATTAAAAAAGCAGAGAGATGATGATCAGCATGATACCCAAAGGTATCTGCAACGCAGAAACAAATAATATCGCACCTGCATTCAGCGTAGTAAACGTCTTATTCATCTCCTGGGTCTGGCGCGTAATGACTATAGCATACAATAAATACAGAAACGAAAACAAGATGGCAAAAGCCTTGAGAAAAAAAGAAATGAATAGAGATGCTGGTGCATCGGTCAATAATGAAATGATTGCTTCCATATGTATTAATCTTTTTCTGCCTGAACCATCAGTTCATTTATCACTTTTACCACAAAAGCGGGCTGAGGTATATCGTCAAATTCAATATTTTGCTCAAATCCTTGAGTTTTTACCAGGACATCACCAAAATCAAATAACGAACCAAAAAAACCACCAATTCGTGTACTTATTTCACTTACGTGAGCTATGACAGATGCAGTAAATTCTTTGTAAATAATATTGTAAAAATCCAAATCAAGAATACGAATATTGGTAACAATTCCTACTGTAAAATACCAAAGTAAAAAATTTAACCACGCATAGCTAAAAATAAAAACAAAACCAAAAGCTTCTATCAATATCAAATGTCTTGTTGTAAATCCAAAAATTTCGGGTAGAAGTATATGAAGCAAAATAAGCAATCCAATAAGGATAAATACATTAAAAATCCAATAAAACTGTGTGATTGGATGCTTGCGTACTATTAATTTGACTTTTTCATCTGGTTGCTGAATCTGAAATTTCACCTCTGGCTCTACCAGCAATGAGCGAGACATATTATGTGAAGGAGGCGCTATAGGTATGTTTGGCATGTACGATCATTATAACATTTGATACTTGTATTATTCCTTTTTATCGACTATAATGCATTTGTCTGGTTACTTGAGCAACCTGGAACCAACTCTTCCCATACCGAACAGAGTCTTGAAACAGGTCAGCGCCGATGATACTCGCTCCAAACCGGAGTACGGGGAAAGTAGGTCGTTGCCAGGCATTTTTTTGGCTAATTTTGAGAATTCAAGGAAGAAGTTTGTACAAATTCTACATCTTCGGGAAGCGCTACTACATTCTCCGCAACTGACTCCTCACGACATAGATTCATCAATTGAGTCATATTTTCTGTTTTCTGAGGAAACTTGATACCGCTTTTTGTAAAAAGACTTTGAAGCATTGAATCAAAAGAAAAGAGACCAAGCTTGCTCATTCCGCTCACTGCTTTTATATATGGTCCCAGATCGCATAAACGGGTTCCTTTTTTGGTAGTATCAGACCAGGTAAACAAGCATTCATTTTTTAAAAGTAAGTGTGTGTTTTGATCTACAGTGATGATATTGGCTCTGACATCTCCTCTTCTTATGAAGATCTGATATTGATTTTGGGGATCCTTTAATTCACACGAATATTCTTTTTGCAGGTCAAATTCAATCGAGGGTGAAGTGGATGGCTCTTGTGCCTCAGCTGTGCGTCGAAATGTATTCCCCAATGCGATCGTAGGAGTGATAATACTTTGCACCGCTTGCTTGGCGGGCTGAATAAAACCACCAAATCGAAGCGCAAGAGCAAAAACAACTAACATAAGTGGTATAGCGATGACTATGCGGGAGATGGATTGCATATGGTTACAATAACCGATTATTTACCATTGTATCATCTACCAGCAATCCGTTGGTGGGTACGTACTCTTCCTCAGTAGCACCAGTAATACTTTGCAACTCCCCTTTCATTCCGATTGTCATATCTATAACGCTGCGGATATTTTTTTCTTCCCGCGCCCATTTCTGGGTAAACCAACGCTTTTCTTTTTCGATCTCACCTTGCATACCAGTAAACGCCTCTACGATAGCTTCTATACGCTGACGAAAAGCAGTACTGGTAATATATTCAAACAACTCTTCAGTTTTTCCGTTCTTTCCTTGCTGTGCCGATCTTACTTGAGCTATTTCGATAAGTTGAGCTCGAAGAGCGTAAGCTATACCCGAAACAAAATCAAATTTACCAATCCATACTCCATCGATACACCCAAAATGTGTCAGACCCTCAGGGATCATCTCTGAAATAATGACGGCTAATTCGGATTTTACATTGCGTTGGTCTGCTTTCAACTTTCCAATCCATTGATTACTCCATGATTTTGTTCGCTTTGTTTCCCATAAAATTGTTCCACAAAGCTGACCTGTGCGAGTATATACTTCCTGTACAAGATCAGCCCCGCTTACGCCTTTTGGCACTGGTTTAATCGAATCGAAAGGAAATTCACGCTTCAAAAACGACTCCAAAGCTAGTTCTAACATTTCCCCCTGTGTTTGCTGAGACCCTTGTTCAAGCTTTCGTTTTAACTCTTCATTCATTTTCATTACGTCGTTTATCTTTTTTTCTTTTTCCAGTAATTGAAGTTGCACTGCTTCCTTAGCTCGCTGCTGTTCCTGTGTGCGAAACTTTTCCTGTTCATCCTGAAAACGCTTTGTCAGCTCAAGCTCTTTTTCTTTCCCAGCATCTTGCAATGCACGAACTGTTTTATGAAGTTCTAGTACCTGATTTTGCATTTCTGCTTTCTGTTTTTTTAACTCCTCTGATTCATTTTTGGTATTTTTAATTTGAAGTTGCAGTTCATCGGTAATTTTCTGACGCACTTGAGATTCTGTTTCTTTAATCGCCTTCACTCTTTCTTCTTCAATACGGATTTTTGCCCATTGAGTATATTTGCTTTTATCGTCTTCACGAAGTTTATTCAGTTCATCAATGCGCGCCTGGTATGTGCCGGCAATCTGCTGAGTGAGCGCCTGCGTGAGAGGAATGTGTTGATGACAGTGTGGACAGATGATCTGATCCTGCATAGCGCATAGTATACAACATCATGCACCTGTGACCATATCGAGAAGTGAGTTGATGACAGAAAGAACAACGCTAAAAATGATTGCCCAGAAAAAATTCTGAACTTCAAAACCAGCAACAAGTGTACTCACAAGGAGAATCATAAGACCATTGATAATGATCGAGAACAAACCTAGAGTGATGAGGTTTAGAGGTAGGGTAAGTAAAGTTAAAACGGGCTTAATGAATGTGTTGACAAGTCCAAGAGCAAGAGCGGTAACGATGGTACTATACCAGTCGGTGAGAATGACGTGAGGTGAGAGCAGATAAGCGGCCACCGCGACGGCTACGACATTGACGATAAGTCCAAGAATAAATGACATACGTTGATTGTAGAACTATCGGGAAAGAAGGTCAAGCAAAAAAGCATCTATAGTGCAGAAGTTGAATCATCAGGTTCTTTGTATGTAGAGTGCGTTAAACGAATATTGCCAAATCCAAATGGTACTGCGATTTGGTCCCGACCTGTCAAGTGCAAGTTTGACAAATCTTCTTCACGAGGCATACCGATGGTAGTGTGCAATAATACATCAGATAATTTCACTGGCCCCGTCTTATCAAATCGCAATTCAAAAACATATCTATCCATCCATGTATTATACTACGAATCTTTCTTTTTGACGAGTTTGACTGTCGTGACGATCTCATGGATCTCTCCATCTGCACCGGTGATCTGACGTAGACCACTTTGCTCAAAGTACTGAACAAGATAATGAGAAAGTGCATCCTGAGCTTCTTTAAGCTCTGATTTTAAATCTTTTATTTTTGTATCTAAAACCTGTAGAGACGGCTCCTGAGTAAGTTTTTCCTGAATGCGTTTTTTTTCTTTGGCTACCTCACGTCCTTTAGCTAAAACATTGCTATAGTCAGCGTCGTTTTCAAGAGCATCTTTATACATCTGGCCTTGTTCTTTGACTTGTTGTTGCAACTTCTGAATATCCGCCATGAAGCCATTGATCATATTTTCCAACTGCAATACTTGAGTAGCCCGATCGGTTGGAGCAGATGTCTGCTCTATTGACTCGGAATCAAGCTGTTCGGTGTCAGAAAGGTTTGCTGATTGTTGTTGATTATCCATAGACCATACACTATAGAGAATTACGTTCTCACCGTCAACATGCAAATAGGTTTCAGGTCTGTTAGTTGATCCTTAAATACTAAAACCTGTTACCTATTCACTTTTACTTATTACCTAAACCAATAACCTAACACCTAAAACCTGTCTTTAAATCCTAACGAAAGCGAATTGATGCAATATCGCTGACCTGTTTTGTCCTGTGGACCATCGGGAAATACATGCCCGAGATGTGCGCCGCACCTGGCGCACCGTACCTCTGTACGTCGCATTCCGTGACTTGTGTCTTCGATATATTCAATAGCTTCTTTCTGAAGCGGATCAAAAAAACTCGGCCATCCGCACCCGGAATCATATTTGGTATCTGATGAGAAAAGAGGAGCTTTGCAATTTGAGCAAAGATAAACACCATCTTTTTTATTCTCAAGTAAAGCGCCAGAAAAAGGCGCTTCTGTTCCATTTTCACGTGTCACGTGATACACGTCTGACGATAATTCTCGCTTCCACTCATCATTTGTTTTTGTGATTTTTTGATTTGACATAAAAGAAAAAATTACTAATGGTTGGTGCGAAATAGATGTCACGAGTAGAGGGTTCCCATCAGCGCGCAGAATTTTTCCAGCCTGTTGCTGGTTCGAGCTCTGATGGGAGGATTAACGAGTGACAGAATCTATTTTGCACGTAAACTTAACTAAAGATCTTGAAACAAGTCCTGCCTGCCGGCAGGCAGGTAAGATGACGATTAGAGATCCTTTGTTTCCGCTTAAGATAACAACATTCTCATTTTAAACTTTCTAAGTTTTTCCCCAGGGATGACAATTTATTATCCTTTTCACTCCCAGCCAACTTCCATTTATAACCCCGTGTTTTTTAATACATTCATATGTATATTGCGAACAACTTGGATCAAAACGGCACATCTTACCAGGAAAACCCATTTGCTTTAAAAGTGCCGAATAAACCACGCTCACATATTGATATCCTCTGATCATCAACAAAAGTACATTTTTCATTGCTATAAAGCTATTGTACAATATACTATGCGTATCAGCATCCTTACCCTGTTTCCACAGATGATCAAGTCCTTTTTGTCCGAAAGTATTGTGAAGCGGGCACAAGAAAAAGGCACAGTTGAAATCAAAATGATAAATATGCGTGATTTTGCCATTGATGCGTATGGCACGGTGGACGATCGACCGTACGGAGGCGGAGCAGGTATGGTACTTCGAGTCGATGTCGTAAAAAAAGCCATTGATGAAGCAAAAAAATATGAATGCAGTAATACGCGTGTCATTCTCACCTCAGCGAGGGGAACAACATACACCCAACCCATGGCGAAATCATACTCAACACTTGATCATCTTATCATCATCTGTGGACACTACGAAGGAATAGATGAGCGTATTTCATACTATATAGATGAGGAAATTTCTATCGGTGATGTTGTATTGACTGGTGGTGAGATACCCGCAGCCGCGATCTGTGATTCGATTGTAAGATTATTGCCCGGTACCCTTAAAAAGGATGAAGCAACGCAAGAAGAAAGTTTTGGGACAATCGCGCTCGACGAAGTGATGACAAGTTGTGGCCGGTCTGAGAAGTTGCACGCATTAAAACAAGAGGGTTATACAGATATTCAACTTTTAGAATATCCACACTATACCCGCCCACCTGTCTTTGATGGACATGAGGTGCCTGAAATCGTGATGAGAGGAGATCATGGCAAAATCAGAACCTGGCGAATTCAACAGGCATATCAAATAACCCAAAAAAAACGACCAGACTTACTTGACAAATCAAAATCATGATGATAAAAATTACATACTTATGGACGACACATATGTAATAAAAAAGAGAGGTGATGGATTTTCTCCACATATTATCGAAAATACACAGACCGGTAAAAAAATCTCACTTTGCAGCTGTGGAGGTACTCGAAATACAGATGGCACCTGTGACGGCACACACAATCAAAAAAAAGCACTTGGCTGCTCTTGTGTATATTGTCAGTCAAAATCCCCCGCCCCAACAACACAATAAACAATCTCAAAATAATTTTTATCTAGATATGATCACTCTTGAAAAAGTAGCAAAATCTTACACTGAAAAAAAAGTTCTACATGAAATTTCACTTAGTGCTCATAAAGGTGAAATTATTGGTTTTCTTGGGCCAAACGGTGCTGGAAAAACCACAACAATGAAACTCATCATGGGTCTTATAAAAGCTGAGAAAGGCTCTATCAGCATCAATGGATTTGACCCAATACGAGATCGCCTTCAAATGATATCCTCACTCGGATACTTACCTGAAAACAATCCTTTGTATGGAGATATGAAAGTAGATGAATATCTCGATTTTATTTGCTCGATTAAAAAAAGCAACTCTGAAGATCTGAAGACATTAAAAAAAGATGTCAACATTCAAGATGTGGAAAACACGAAAATTGAAGAATTATCACGCGGTTATCGCCAGCGGGTGGGACTAGCTGCAGCGCTTCTGGGCAATCCAAAAATTCTTATTCTTGATGAGCCCACGTCCGGCCTCGACCCCATCGAACAGGATAAAATAAAAGAGCTTATCAAAAAGACTGCCCAGAACAAAACTGTGATTTTTTCAACTCACATATTATCCGAGGTCGAAGACATTGCGACGCGATTGGTAATAATCAACAAAGGTCATATTGTTTATGACGGTGTCAAACCAAAGGGTAAAGGTGCTGTAGAAAAATTATTTAAACAAAAAGTAAAAGCATCTGATTAAAATCTATGAGAAAAAGATATTTAGAAGAAGATGATCCATCTGACTCCGACACTAAAATAATAGGTACTGGTGAAACAAAACAGCTGTTGGAACGGTGGAGATTTGTTGATTCGCCTCGAGTAAGGAGTATGATTCCCGATTTAACAGACCTAGAGAGCCAAAATGATCCATCTTGTGAGCCATCAACAAGACACAATTTTCAACCTAGAGAAAAATCTTGGTTTAAATCACCTGAGGCCGAACAAGCTGCTATGAATTACCTTGAAAAACATACAAATATGGATTGATTTAATTAAGATTGCAGAAAATAATCTAAAACAAAAAATCATTATGAAAACGCTCTATAAAAAAGAACTTGCTTTTTATCTCAATAATCCGATTGGCTACATCGCCATCATTTTATTTGGTGTATTTGCTAACTTTCTTTTTGTAAAAGATATATTTTTGTATGGAGTAGCATCTATGCGCAGCTTTTTTGAGATGATACCCTGGCTGCTCTTGATTTTTGTGCCAGCTCTTACCATGCGCAGTATGGCAGAAGAACGGCGCACTGGTACTCTTGATGTGCTTATGTCTCTTCCGCTTTCTGAACTTCAAATAGTCCTGGCAAAATTTTTAAGTATTCTTACTATAGTTTTGATAGGGCTCATTCTCACCGCAGGTCTTCCTGTGTCGTTATATTTCCTCACCTCTCAGGTCGGATCACGTATTTACTTTCCTGAAATTCTGATCGGGTATGTGGGTGTATTGTTATGCGCGGGTCTTTTTACCTCTATTGGACTGCTTTATTCCTCTTTGACTAAAAACCAAATGATCGCGTTTCTTATTTCGGCTATTACTTTTTTCTTTCTTCTTGTTTTTTCTGGTGATTTTGTCGCGCATCTTTTCCCCCCAACCATACAAGATATACTGAGTTACGCTTCGCCTATGACACACATGAGAGGGTTTGATAAAGGGGTGGTGGATTTGAGATCGCTTTATTATTTTTTGAGCACGATTGTTATCGGCATCGTGTTGACTACCATCACTATTGAAAAAAGAAATTAAATATGAAAAAAATCTTTTCCAAACTTCCATCGTTGAATTTACTTCGAGCGTTGAATCTTGAAACGTATACACGCACCGGACTTGTGGGAGGCGGCATTGCACTACTCATCGCGAGTAATATCATTGTGGCTCAACTACCTTTCAGAATGGACTTTTCAAAGGGAAAGGCATATACGCTTTCAACTTCAACTAAAAAATTGGCTAATACCCTTAAAAAGCCGGTAACAGTTTCACTTTATGTCTCATCCGATTTACCGTCTGGCTTACAACCTTTGCGACGAGAAGTGAAGGATCTTCTGGATGAGTATGACAAAACAGGAAGTAATATAGTTGTCAATGAATATGATCCAAAAGGTGACAATGGTGCAAAAAAACGAGCACAAGAAGCCGGACTTCCCGAAATCCCGTTTCAACAACAACAACGTAATAAATTCGAGGTGGCAGCTGCTTTTTTTGGCCTTGTAATAGAATATAACGGGAAAAAAGAAATCATCCCACAATTGACCGATGTCGAAAGCCTCGAGTACAACATCACGTCACGGATATACAAACTTACCCGAGGAACACTCCCAAAAGTTGCCGTCATCGGACAAGAAGGAGGATTCTTGCCTCAGCAGGATGCTATAGCAAATCTCAAGCAGGTACTCAGCACACAGTTTGACATACAATCTATCCCGCTTCCTCCCTCGCCCACTCTAGAAAATGATGTACCTCCAGAATCAGATTCTGCTGAGTCAAAACCGTTTTCTCTTGAGCATTCATATGATGCGGCACTCATATTTGTCAATCCGGGAAATAATTATGATACATCTGTAACCGCATCAATTAAGTCATATCTTGATAAAGATGGTAAGGCGATCGTCTTTATCAATGGCATTGGGATAGAAGATAATCTCCAAACAGCTTCTACATCAGCTGAGATGCTGGGACTTATGAAAAATTATGGCATTACGATAGAGCAAAACGTCATCCTTTCTATGGCTGCCGAGCTCATCAATCTTGGAGGCCAACAAGGCATGACTTTGTTATTGCCATATCCTCTCTGGCCTCGCACAAATCAATTTGAATCTACTTCAACTTATTTTGGAGGGATGAATTATCTTGCCTTTCCTTGGGTTTCGTCACTCAAAATTGAGAGCAGCAAAAAAGTGAAACCTCTTATCTGGAGCACCAATCAGGCATGGCAGCAAACAGGAACTCTAGAACTGGATCCTCAAAAAATCACTGAGCCATCGCCAAGCGAATTAAAACAATTTATTTTGGGAGCAGAAACTTCAACAGGTAAAGAAGGAAAATTGTTTGTGATACCCTCCGCGCGTTTCTTAGTGGATAGGTATGCTCCTGGCCGTGCTGGCAATGTGAGTCTGGTACTCAACGTGCTCAACGAATATGCATCGCAAGGGGCCTTGAGCGGCATACGACAGCGTACGGTAGCCTTTTATCCACTCCCAGATCTACCTCAAAATATGCAGAATATGTTCCAGTATGCCAATATCCTTACTCTACCCATCATCTTTGCTCTCTATGGAGCATATCGCATCTTCAAACGAAGTAAAAAATCTAGCAACTAATGACGAATTACTTATTGATTGTTTAATTGAAGTGACTTTTTTTAAAACTTTACTCCTTACAAAAAAGGATGAGTGGTATTGCAGACTAAGCTAACTGCAACAGACAGGCAGGTGTCACGAGAGGAGGGTTCCCATCACGCGCGCAATCGAGCGAGCTTGTGGGAGCGAAGTGAGCACTGTAATGGGAGGAAGCGAGTGACAGAATCAGCCCCAGTAAAAACTCAATGAGATGAATCTTATTAAAGCAAGCTCAGCATGATGTTAGGAAGATGAAGTTTCAGCAAACTTATTCAAAACTTTCTTCAACCCTTCAAAAGCTATTTGCTCATAATCAATTTCATCTAATGCAAACCATTTCACTTCACTCACATCATCAGCTGGCACGATTTTCTGAAGTTCATCAAATGAACAAGTAAACACAGAGCAAATGGTGAAATAGTTGATCCCTTTAAAAGGGTAGAGATCATGCTCTGAAGCGAAATAGGTAAAATGAGATATCTCAATATCCAGCTCCTCTTTGAGCTCGCGCATGACAGAATCTTCTATCGTCTCACCCATATTTACAAATCCTCCCGGCAGATCCCAATAGTCTTTTTTCGGCTCATACTTCCGTTTAGTTAATAGAATTTCTCCTTTCGTATTCACCAGAATGACTGCATTCGTCGGCTTTGGATTTATATAATAATGTAAATTGCATTTGCGACAAACAAGCAAATTCTCCCCGTTTCTCTCTAACTCTCCCCCACATTTTGGACAAAATCGAAATTCATGTTCGTAAATCATATATACATATTGACTGAGTAATTTTTACTATAAGCTGATATAATAATGCGCATTACTAAATTGCAGTCAATGACAGTGTCTGACGATAAATTAACAGTATATCACTATACAGAGATTGAAAACTGGAATCAGATGAAGCAAGGTACTTGGCGCGATGAAGAGGTTCCTGGACTTGAACCTAGACTTAGTTTGTCGCGTAACACAGGCGAAGAGCACAATATAAGTTGCTCATTTGCATTATTAGAACCAGAGCCGGAAGAATGGACAAAAAATGAAGAATATAAAGATATATGGAGTTGCCTGATGAATAACACTGGTCCATTGCTTGTTGAGGTTGATATTACCAACCACACAGACAGCGCATTTGTTGTTGATTGGGCAAAAAAAGAACAGTATAGAGTAAAACCAGGAGAAAAATTAGGCAGACAGAAACTGATAGATGCCGAAAGAGCTTATGTTGACACAAAAATTCCACTATTAGAATATTTAGAAAATAAAGACGAACTTCAATATAAGCTTCCAGAAGTTATAATTACAAAAACAGTTCCAATTCAAGATGTAAGATTAGCTGAAGAACAACCAAAGCTAGTTGAACGACTAAATTGGTATAGAAAAGGTTCAGGACCTTATAAATCAATAAAACGCAGAGTTGCAGAAATAAAAGAACTTTGGCCTTGGGCTGCAAAACAGGATGATGAAGATTTACATGCTGCTATTCAGGAACAAGCTCAGCTTGAAGAAGAATACGCTTCGGATTTGTAGTAATTTTAATTTTCAGATCCTGAAACAAGTTCAGGATGACGTATACAAAACTGTTTACTGTCGTCTGGTTACTGTTTACTAAATAACTGCGCGGTTGAGTTTCCGCCTGCCGACAGACAGGAATCCAGTATTCTTTTTAACTCTGGATGCTTCGGTTGTACCTCAGCATGACAAACTAAAGACAAACTCTCCGGAAGAGATATACAATTGCTTTTTGTCCTTCGACCTGATATACTATCTCAAACAGATACAAAAAATATCTGATTTAACTTATAGACGGACGCGAGAGAGATACCTCATAACATTCATAAGTGATTGAACTTCTATCCTGTCCTTCTTTTTTATATATTACGTTATCCTAAAAAGGGTGACTCTATTTTATTTTTTTCTATGAGATATCAAAGACAATCATATCGACCTTTTCGTCGTGGCGGTGGAGGCAGAGGTAGAGGTGGAAACCAGGGTAGTTATAGATCGGTTCTCCAGTCTATTCGTGCAACAGTCAACAAAACAAATGCCGAAACTACTTTTACACAGGCACCCCCGGTTTTTGTGCCACGTCAATCATTTGCGGACATGACGCTTTCAGAAAAGCTGAAAACAAATATTCTTGCCAAAGGATTTACATCTCCTACACCTATCCAGGATCAGGCTATCCCTGCGATCCTTGAAGGGCGGGATGTCATCGGTATGGCGCATACAGGCACTGGCAAAACTGGCGCATTTCTCATACCACTTTTTGAAAAACTTTCAAAAGACAAAGATCAAAAAGTCCTCATTGTCACCCCGACACGAGAATTGGCGCTGCAAATAGGTACTGAAGCTTGGGAATTGTCTAAAGGGATGGGTATACGCGGCGCTATGATCATTGGGGGTACCAGTATGTGGAGACAACGTCAAGATCTCAAAAACAACGCTCGAGTCGTAATCGGCACACCCGGCAGACTCAGAGATATGATAGAAACAGGTTCTCTTTCACTCTCACATTTTCAAAATGTGGTGCTAGATGAAGCTGATCGCATGGTAGACATAGGATTTTTGCCAGATATACAGTACTTCATCTCACTTTTGCCAAGAGAAAGACAATCGCTCTTTTTTTCAGCGACTATTTCAGGAAAAGTAGCAGAACTTCTGCGGGCATTTGTACAAAATCCGATCACGATATCAGTCAAACATCAAGACATTGCCCCATCGGTCAATCAGGAAATTATCGAGATCAAAAATGGAATGAACAAAGTTGAATTTTTGCATGATCTTTTGATAAAAAAAGGTTTTGATAAAGTACTTATTTTTGGAAGAACCAAAGTAAGCATCGATTCTCTGACTCGCGAACTGATAACTCGTGGATTCAAAGCAGCTTCAATCCATGGCGACAAAAGACAATTTCAAAGACAGCAGATTCTAGGACAATTTAAGATGAACGCAATTCAAATCCTGCTGGCGACAGACGTGGCTTCGCGAGGACTCGATATCCAAAATGTAAGTCATGTCATCAATTATGATCTTCCTCAGTCTTATGAAGACTATATTCATCGTATTGGAAGAACGGGAAGAGGAAATAGCGTAGGATCAGCGATCACTCTTGTCGGTTGACACGTCGACCGCGCTTTGATGAAGATTCTTGAGGGTTTGATAGCAACCGTATCACTCGCTCGCCGATAATAATATCGTGTTTCGTCTGCAAATCCATCGAGTATTTTGTAAACTTGCTCAACGGAATCCATTGCGAATCCTTAGTTTTTTGATAATCTGCACATTCGCCTGTCACTAGGGCGCAAAAAAGATAATTTTGTCCTTGTACAGCATGAACATAATCGTACACAGGATGAATGATATCAAGGGGTATACGAACCTGAAGTGTTTTTTCTACCCATGTTTGAAATAATTTTTTCGGATCGCATACTTCTTCGCTTTTGACACGAAAAAAGCTCAAATATTGATCATTTTCCAACGAATGTTTTCGCAAGAGAATTTGTCCTGATGAAGGATGGTAAAGAAATCCGCTTGCATAAAATGAATTATGCACATACCATTGTATCACAAAAAACCCCAAAAATCTCCTACCTGACATTCAGATATATAGAACTACAGAACATCAAAAATCGCAAAAGCTATGTTTACACTTATGAATAAATTTAGTTTATGCTATCTAACATTAATCCATTAGTTTGCATATTGCGTAATAATTCAACATTTTTGCTTATTTCAAGACCAACTCTAAAACCCATGTGATCGATTTTTTTCTTTGTATTAAACTCGAGTTTGTGACCAAAAATATAATTACGAATAAATTTCATCATATCGGGACTGTAATGATAAATAAGATTATAAACATGATTACTAACAGGGTGTTGATATCTTAACTCATGAGATAAATATCCTGCGATAAATTTTGCCCAAAAGTGATAAGTGTCTCCAAGAGAATCTATAGTAGGCTCCATATTAGCTTCAAAATATGCAATTTTTTCTGCAAACTTTACTCGATCTTCCAAACCAGTCGAACCATATTTCGATTTATCCGCATCTCTTGCGAGTCTTCTAATAGCTGAATGACACAATATTGATGCCGAAATAGGAGATTGATTTGTTAACTCAAGCGCTATGCTAAACTGATCAACTAAATTAAGACGCTTTCCTTGTTGGCAGTAGTCTTGCTCAATCTTATCCGTAAATGATTGGTGCAACTCAATTGGAGGAAAAAATTCAATAGGAATTGAACCATTGTGGTCATCTGCGAAAGATGCAATTGATACTAGAGCCCTATCTAAAAAAAGGTGTGAATCAGGCGCCCAAGACACATTTGGATATAAATTGAGGGATTGTTCTATCAGAGCAAGTAGTTGATGTGTTAATTCACTTTCAGTAGGATTACGATATGTATCAAATTTGTATGTGTCTTCTAATAAATGCCTATATTCGCTTATATTTTGAGGTTGAGGTCCTTTAGCTACACCATAAAGGGCAGATGAAAGATCTATATACCTTCTTAATTGGCTAGTTGATTTGTTTTCTCGATAATTCATCGACATCTAGTATTGATACATTTCATAACATTTTTATAAATTTTGGGAATATATTATGGTATGCTTTCTGAAATGTCAAATAAAACAGAAAGTCAGGTAAATACCTCTATTATCGACATATCATCGACATACCTGAAGGCAATTATTTCTTCTGATAGAAGAAGTGTTTATAGTAATCCAGCAATTTACGATGCTATGGTCTATGAATGGTTGGGAAGAGAGTATTTAGCTGAAAGCGTTGCAGGTGTTATTAAAAATGTATCAAACAAGGAAAATGACTTAGTATTAGACATAGGTGCGGGATCTGGAGTATTATCTATATCGTTAGCTAAAAGGGGGTTGAATGTTACAGCAGCTGATTATGATCAGAATGCCCTTTCTGCATTACAGAATAAAGCAGCTTGTATAGATATTTCCATTTCAACATTTGCTTTTGACTTTAATTATCCATTTTGGCCTATCGATAATAACTCATTTAATTTGGTCACTTCACTAAGAGCAAATAGATATATACAAGATTTGGATAACTGGCTAGAAAATGTCTCAAATATTCTCGTGCCTGAGGGATATCTAATTTTACCAATATTTCTAATCGATACGATAACATGGAAGCAGCACTCGAAAAAAGGCTTATTTCAGGAAACAAGCTTAAAAGGTATTGCGCAAACTATAAAAGAACATGGATTTACCATCGATCAAAATATAAATAAGGAGCATCACTCTCTATCTAATCAAATACCTTTTTTTTATAAACCAGATTTTATTATTGCTCAAAAGATATAAGGAATAAACATACTGCTATTTTTTTGATACTCTCTAAATATATCTTTAAATTGAGAAGCAAGAATGCTTTCTTCTTTTTTCGCTTGTATATACGCATACGGCGGCAATACAATCAGAAATACAAAAAATAAATAACTCCCAACCAACAACTCAACCCCTAAAAAAGTCAATATAACCCCAAGATAAATCGGGTGACGAATAAAACCATAAATCCCATGAGTTACTAACTTTTGATTTATTTTTATTTGATATTCAACCGCATGTGTCCAATTATCAGCCAAATCGTATCGAGCTTTAAACAATATCACGTGTGCAATCACAATTGTCACAAAACCTAAAAATTCTAAATACGGATGATTCAAATAGGATAAAAAGTGATATCCAAATAACTGAATATAGAGAAATATCCCCAAGCCACCCAAGCACATTTTTTGCAGAATATGAATTAACTTTGTCTGAGAAGACTTTTTCGTTTTTCTATTATCTATAATTTCTCTGGTAATCCAAAATAAATAACGAATGGTAAGTAGTGCTGCTGCAACAAGTCGTAATAATTCGTCTGTATTATGTAACATATAAAAATACTCTAATTTTCAATAAACATTCTAAATAAATGTACCTTTTTACCAGTATATAATTCATCAACAAAAGTTTCTCCCGATAGAAGAAAAAAATAACATATCTGCATGTTTAAAAAGACATAGTTCAAGCAACAAAAATCAACCTAAGACCGAAATATCCCTAATAAACCAACCTCTAATGGCTCATGTACAAACTGATTTTTTGACTGCTTTTAGAACACAGTCTACTCATAAGCTAAAAACTCCCTAACACGGTAGACAAGCTGTATAACTTTAAAAACTTGATAAACTTGCTGAACTAACTTGCTGCTATAATATCACCATGATCCGTACACGCATCGCACCATCTCCGACCGGTCAGGACATACATGTAGGCAGTATCGCCACCGGCCTCATGAACTATGCTTGGGCAAAAAAACATGGTGGCCAATTCATCATCCGTATCGAGGATACTGACCGCACACGCTTAGTCCCCGGCGGAGAAGAAAAGATGCTTGAGACAATGAATCTTATCGGTCTGATAGCAGATGAATCACCAAAAATCGGTGGTCCTCATGCTCCGTATCGCCAATCTGAGCGGCTTGAAATCTATAAAAAACACGCAGAAGAACTGATAGTCAAAGGCAAGGCATATTATTGTATCTGCACACCTGAGAGGCTTGAAGAAATGCGAAAAAGTATGCAGGCTGCAAAACAGATACCCAAATATGATCGTCAGTGCTATCATCAACAAGCTGAGGTGGCAAAGCAGGTGCAACAGGGAGCCAAACATGTGATCCGTATGCTGGTACCCGATGGCGATATCGTATTTGATGACCTCGTGCGTGGACACATAATCATAAAAAGCGAAAATGTAGACGATCAAGTACTTCTCAAATCTGATGGATTTCCTACATACCATCTTGGCGTCGTGATTGACGATCATCTTATGCAGATCAGCCATGTCATACGCGGCGAAGAATGGCTCCCCTCAACTCCAAAACATATCTTGCTGTATCAGGCTTTTGGGTGGACGCCGCCAGCTTTTGCCCATGTACCTCTACTTCGCAATCCTGATAAGTCAAAACTTTCCAAACGCAAAAATCCTGTCTGGGCTTCAGATTATCTCAGTCGTGGCATCCTTCCGGAGGCGCTTTTGAATTATCTTGCTTTGATGGGTTGGAGCCATCCAGAAGGCAAAGATATTTTTTCTCTCGACGAATACATCAAAGTATTTGACATCAAAGATATTCAAAAAACCGCCCCCATTTTTGACCCGGTCAAACTCGAATGGATGAATGGACAGTATCTGATGAAATTACCGATGACGGATTTGCAATTACTCATTTCCCATTTTTACCTAGATAAAAAACTGCCGAAAGAACTGGTAATAAAAACCATACCTCTTGTCAGAGAGCGAATGAAAAAACTGTCAGATTATTGGCCGCTCACTCAATTCCTGTTTGAGGAACCAAAAGAATATGAGGTTGATCTGAGTAGACATCACGACCTTATCCCACAAATGATTGAAGCCGCACAATCTGTAACTGACTGGCAAGCTGAAAAAATTGGAGAAGCCATGGCTCAGACAGCAAAAAATGCAGGAGTGTCAAATGGTATTTTTTTCATGACACTTCGCGTTGCAATTTCTGGCAAAAAGATCAGCCCTCCACTCAACGAATCAATGGAACTTCTTGGTAAAAAGGAATGTATAAGACGACTACAAAAAATATGACGGATAGCTACGCCCTCCCACAAACATTTTGTGAAAAACTCAGACATATTGCTCAATCGGAAAAAGAGCATCAATACATTCTTGAAGCATTCGCTAAAAAACGCCCTCCGGCAATCCGCATAAATACTCTCAAAATGACAGTTGAGCAAGTGATCAAAGAACTGACAAAACTCAAAATTGAATATAAGCCTGTTGGTTGGCATTCCTCTGCTTTGATCCTTCCGTACTCATCGACGAGAGAACTGACAAAACTTCTTCTTTATCAATCAGGAGCACTATATATTCAATCACTCTCCAGCATGATTCCGGCTTTGGTTTTGGCGCCCGAACAAACAGATATAGTTCTTGATCTTGCGGCAGCCCCAGGAAGCAAAACTACGCAACTTGCAACACTGATGAAAAATCAAGGAATAATAATCGCAAATGACATAGATCAAAAACGCATATTCAAACTCAAGTCAATTCTCAATCAGCAAGGAGTAACAAATACAAATGTCATAAGTATGTCCGGTCAACGTGTATGGGAAAAATACCCCGAGTATTTTGACAAAGTTCTGGTCGACGCACCTTGCAGCATGGAGGGTAGATTTGATACTTCAGACCCAAAATCATTCAGTCACTGGTCGCCAAAAAAAGTCAAAAATCTCGCTCGTCTTCAAAAATGGCTTTTGAGATCTGCCTTTTCAGCAACAAAGCCGGGCGGCACTCTCGTGTATTCCACATGCACCTTGTCACCAGAAGAAAATGAAGAAGTCATAGACTGGCTTTTGAAAAAAGAGTCTGGAAAAGTAGAGGTTAAGAATATCCCTCTGAATATACCTGAAAGAACGAATGGCCTCACAACTTACAGGGAAAATCAATATGACCACTCTGTGACAAAAACAGTAAGAATCCTGCCTTCAGAAATTATGGAAGGATTTTATATAGCACATTTGCAAAAACTCAGCTCAAACATTTAAAAGAACCGTGTGAACCGCATCACAAAACAATATTAGTTGGCGTAGTGGAGCTATTTATGGCTCTTATCTATGATAATCATTCTCTGAAGAATCTGAATTTACTTTCCAAAAAATGACGTCCACAGATTTCGCCAACCCTGTTTCACTGACTCTTGAAATGATTTTCTTTCTTCTTGATTTGCTTTTCTCAAGTTTTTTCTTTCTATTTTGTTTTCGTTGTAAATCTCTTTTCTTTCCTGAATTATTGTCGGAATAAGTTTTTTACGCTCTCCAGGAGTGGTGCTCAGCGTCATCTCTTTTGTTTTTGCACGAAACTCCTCTTGCTCTTCTTTATTTTCTTCTCGCAAGTCTTCCCATTCTTCTTCATTTTCCTCACGCATTTCAATCCGTTTTTCTTTATTTTCACGCCTCATCTCTTTTACTGCTTCACCAAAACGTTCAGAAGGAGTAGTTGTAATTGTGCTTGCCAACGCTGGATTTATAGCGCTCACACAAAACAATGCGACTATAAAAAATAAGAGGTATTTCATTAAAACATACAAAATAGTAACCAAAAAAATTATAGCATTAACTATCACCAATAGCGAACATGTTACAATAAGATCGCAATGATAAGAAAAAGTGTAAATATAGAAATGTTATAGGATAATTTTGTTGTATAATATACATATGTTATACGTAGACAAGCTGCAAGAATTATTGAGGAAACATCTTTTACCCCAAACAGTTATTTTTGTATTATTTCTTCTCCTTCTACTTCTTGTAGCTGCATTTGGCACATTGAGATATTTTCTTATTGAAGGGGTCAAAAAAGAAATGCAGGTATTTACCACACGCGTTGAACAAGGACTAAAATACAAAAACGGTGTTTGGGATACTTCTCAATATACCTCAGATCCTCATACACCGCATCCAAGCGGATCAAGCGGGTTTTCAACACCTCTTTACATCATCGCATCTGATGGATTTGTCATAGAGCGAAACTCTCCAATAAATGGATTACTTGATTCGGCGGATTTTGCACATTTAATGGCTTTTCAAAAGCCGCAAACTACTAAAAATATCACAAATGAACAATGGCGGATACTTTCTCAGCCGATTATTGAAAAAAACAAAATAATTGGTGTCATCGTAGCGAGCGTATACAATCCCGACAGTCTTATTTTGCCTGACATCGACAAAAAACTTTCATCAAACATACAATATATTGCCAGTCGGATAAAAATAAATAAAGGAACGATAGATACTTCTGCAGTAGACATTCGTGATATTGGATATGATGTTTCTTTTGAGATCGTTAATAATTTTAATAAGGTATTACTTAATAACGGACGCATGCCTACATATATTGATAAAAGCTATGTGTATCATGAATTACAAGAATCAAGAGATGTGCGCTTTTACACCGACTCAAAAAATAAAGAAACGTATTTGGTTTTTTCCCGCGTATTGAAAGATGAATTTCGTAATCCTGTTGGTGTTGTAATAGCAGGAAAATCTATTCATTTTGTTGATCAAACCCTCATACATGCGGCACCTATATGTCTGATTGCCATAGTATTACTTACGATACTTGCCTATTATTTTTTCTCATATACTCAAAAAAATATTGTTACAAAAACTGTTAATCAGTATGATTCACTGCGTACTACACGTAAATTACCAAAAAAAATATCTTTTGAAAAACGTAACGGAGTTCTCATGATTGATGAGCAGACAATTGAGATTCCATTTGCTTCTAATCAATATTATTTATGCAAAGCAGTCTTTGTCGATCCAAAAAAGCGATGGGAGATAGATGAACTTCTTGAGGCATTTGGTCAAGAACCACTACCAGAACACTGGCGCAAAGTATACGACTCGATGATTCTGTTAAATAAAAAGACAGAGGCTTATTTGCCAGTCAAGCTTATTGAACTTCGGGATAAAACGTATCAACTCAACCCCACTCTTCGACCTCTTTTAGTACGTTCAACTTGATCTATATCTCTCAATAAATGTGAGTCACACTTGAGTATCACTTGAATCCACTACCTCCCTGTTAGAATCGGCTCATGAAACTAAGCTTTCTCATTTTTATTCTGGGCGCTTCTTTGTTTATTTATGTCACAGCCCACTTCATTTCGCCTCAGTGTAATGGCGAATCTCTGACTATCGGCAAAACACTGATACGTCATTGTTACTTCAATTAATACTCTACATATTCCAAAAATCATATAAAACTAAAGTAAAAAATTACATATTAAATGCGCATTATTACATTATTTAATTTCAGTTATTATGACTATTCATACGCTCTATAGGAGAAATCCTCAACTCATCCAGGAAAATGCCAGTGTTTATGAGGCTCTTGGGTCTTTATTGAAGAATAACATAAGCAGTCTGATTATTATAAATAACCAACAAGAGCCCATTGGTATCATTTCAGTTGTTGATATTGTTAAAAATATCGTTCCTGATGAATTTCAAGAACATGTAGAAGTAGCTGTTGCAATGCATAAACATCATTTTTTTGCTGAAATGTGTGAAAAGGTTGCTAACAAAAAGGTGTCGGATATAATGTGCCGCGAATTTATTACCGCTAAGCCGGACACTCACCTAATGACTATAGCAGCAGATTTTCTGAAAAATAATCTTTTTATCGTGCCTATTGTCGACAACAACAAAGTAATCGGTGTGATTACCCGCACTGAAATTATTACTGCAATCGCTGGATCATTATCAATTACAAAAAAATAAGCATGCATGCTGAATCATTGACTCTACTTTCCTATGTTTCTATAGGAGTTTTGTTTGTGGTTTATTTTTTTCTTATCACAGAAAAAATAAACAAAGTGATTGTTGTGGGACTAGGAGCAACACTCGTCATGTTGTTACAACTCTTTCAGGGCGAAGGGTCGCCGCAACAAATAGCATTTCACTTCATCAGCAATAATCTGGATGTGTTGGGTTTTGTTATTGGCATGATGATATTAGTAGGAATTGTTCGGGAATCAGGCTTGTTTGAAGCGGTGGCTATTTGGCTTGCAAAAACAGTAAAAGGTGACCCTGTATATCTGTTAATAGCGCTTTGCTACCTCACGCTTATCATGACTACTTTTTTATCGAATATTCCAACTATTCTTATCATCACGCCTGTAGTTTTAGTACTTGTAAAAGAACTAAAACTTCCATTTCTACCCTATTTCCTAGGAATAATAACATTCGGCAATATTGGCGGCGCAATGACTCCCATCTCTGACCCGACGACATATTATCAAGCTACGACCGTGGGTCTATCTTTTATAGAAGTCATAACTAATTCAGGAGTGGGTGTTATTTTGGTGTCGATCGTTTCAACTATTTACTTTGTAATTTGTTTTGGGAAACAATTGAGAGCGGTTTCTATCAAGCCAGCTGATGTTGAAGGGTTTAATCCTGCTTCTGCAATCCGCGACAAAAAAATACTTAAAATTGGTATTCCGCTTCTTATTGCATCAATAATTGTGATGATATTTAAAGAGTGGATTTTCCACACGTTTTCAATCCGATTTGACAATGCATCTATTGTGCTTTTTGCTAGCAGTTTAGCAATGCTTATTTTTCATAAATCTCCCAAGCAGATTTTTGAACAAATTATAGATTGGGAAATCATTTTCTTTTTTATGGGTCTATTTATCATAATCGGGTCACTTGAGCACAATGGTGTAATCAAAATTCTTGCCCAACAGATACTACACTTATCCGGTGGAGCATTGACTCAGTTGACCTTCCTTATCGCCATGGGTTCGTCTATTCTCTCCGTATTTATCGATAATGTACCCTATAACATCACGATGGTTGGGGCGATTCAGGAAATGGCTAAAGCAGGAATTGAAGTATATGTACTTTGGTGGGCGCTCAATCTAGGAACCTCGATCGGTGGCGCAGGGTCTCCTATCGGTGCAGCATGTAATGTGATCGCTTGCGGACTAGCAGAAAAAGAAGGAAGACATATTGCTTTCGGCAAATACCTTTTGTACGGCTTTCCACTTGTAGTCATTAATGGGCTCGTCATGTTCGCATATCTATGGGTGAAATATATGTACTTTCAATGATGATATGCATATATTCACCAGACTCTTAAAGCGTCTCACCTTTTTTTCTGCTGCCGAACTAACAGTAATTTCTTTTGTAGGACTTTCACTTGTTGGAGCAATTATTCTTTGGCAAACCGAAGCAGATAGAATTGTCACAACATTGATACCTGTCCATCAGGAAGTGGAAATTAAACCAAAAAATGAAGACATTAATTTGATTATTCCAGCAGGAGTCGAAACACATACAGCACTAAAAGAAATAAATTATCAGGGAGAAACATTTATAGACGTGTGGTTTACCGCTATCTCGGCTCTTTGTGTCACAGGTTTGACCTCTACAGATTTTTCAAAATTTACCTTTACAGGTCAAATCATCACCTTATTCTTGATTCAAATTGGCGGTTTAGGTGTGATTGTATTTACCTCATTTATCGCATTCGCAATATTCAAGGGACTTTCTGAGCGTGATTCTGTACGAAAAGTGCTAGCGGTTGTGATGGATACCGAGCATCATGACGTACTTGATATGATGAAATACGTTTTGATCTATACCTTCTTCTTTGAAATTGCGGGCACGATAATCATAGGTATGCATTTACAAACATACACTGACAAAAGTATTCTCAATGGCATCAATCCATGGTGGTGGGCATTATTTCATTCGATTTCGGCATTTAACAATGCAGGGTTTTCACTCATGCAAAACAACTTGATGAACTTTGTGACCAATCCAGTCATCAACCTTACAATCGGCATACTCATCATTCTGGGAGGATTGGGATATCCCGTGCTTATCGCTTTTTATATGTGGTTGAGAACATTGGCAAAAAAGAATGGCTTAACTCAACTTAAACTTCAACATAATTTTAGCGGAGTGGCATCTCCCGTACAGATACGTATCGCTTTATGGGGAACTATAACACTTCTTTTGGTTGGTATAGTCATTCCACTTATGATCGAACAGGGCGCCACCTGGTCCCAAAAATATACATTTTGGGAAAACATGCTGATCCACTTTTTCCAAAGTGTCTCGACCCGTACAGCTGGATTCAATACGATAGATGTCGGAGCGTTGCACGTCACCACTCTTTTTCTCTATATGATTCTCATGTTTATTGGAGCCAATCCGGCGGGTACAGCCGGAGGAATCAAAATCCCAACTGTTGCAGTGTTATACGGCTATATAAAAGACTGGTTTACTATGCCGGGACAGCCAGTTATTTTGTTCAAACGACGAATAAGCAAATTTGCAGTATCACACGCAGTCCGTCTTTTCTTTTTTTCAAGTATTTTTATCGCTTTGATAACTTTTTTAATTTGCTCAATTGAAAAAGATTACCTTATAACCCCAGATCCACTTTTTAATTTTACAAAAGTGTTGTTTGAAATTTTTTCAGCATTTGGGACGGTAGGCATGACCATGGGATATACTGGAGGCGTAACAAGTTTTTCAGGAATTTTATCACCCACATCAAAAGTGTTACTGATCATCGTTATGTTGTTTGGGCGTATTGGTGCTCTTACTATACTCGCCGCTTTGCCTTGGAAACGCAGACATATGGATGCACCGTTGACAGAAGATTTTGCTGGAGCAGATAAAATCCAAATAGGATGATCGATAAAATATAGTCTTTGCTGATTACGATAAGACAGAATTAAATCAATACCGACATATTTCCTGATGGAATTGTCATAAAGATATATAATAAACTCATGAACACTTCTACACAAAAACCGCTAACCGGCAACTGTGACAGTTGCCTCATGCCTTTTTCGAAAGATCCAATGGGAGTAAATCGTGAGCATGAAAAATATTGCTCATACTGCTTCTCACATGGCAAACTCTGCTATGAGGGAGATGATTGGCAAGAATTTAAGAAGGCAATGATAGCAGCGATTGTCGCGCGAGGTGAAAGCAGACTAAAAGCTCACTTTTTTGCATTTATGGCTGGATTTGCTCCCCGCTGGAGAAAAAAATCAAACAGTAAAACTGATATAATCGCTTCATGAAAGATGCCAATTGCTGTACGTTTTATATCGTACGTCATGGAGAGACTGAATGGAATGTAAAAGGGCTGCTCCAAGGACAAGCTGACTCTGCCCTGACGCAAACAGGCATTGAGCAAGCACACAGATTAAAACAAAAATTTAAAGATATTTTGTTTGATGCCGCTTTCTCATCTGATTTGGATAGAGCCCATCATACTGCTACTATAATTGCATTTGACAAAAAACTTCCTGTGCAAAAAAAAGAAGCTATCCGTGAACGGAATTTTGGGAAGTGGGAAGGAAGACATCATACTATTTTTAATGAAGAATTGAAAGAAATGCTTGGAGAATTTTTATCCCTTCCTGATGAAAAGAAAAAAATATATAAATATCCGGACATTGAAAGCGATGAGGAAATGATGGTGCGTTTTATCCCCTTCCTCAAACAAACAGCCGCTACCCATGCAGGAAAAACAGTACTCATGGTGACGCACGGCTCACTCATGCGGGCATTTCTCATCTATCTTGGGGTGGGTACGTATGATGAGATCCCTTCTCGAGCAGTTGCCAATACCGCATTTGTCAAGCTTGTTTCAGATGGAATAACTTTCTGTGTTGAGGATATGAATGGGGTAACTAAATTAACAGCTACTACTTAGTTCAATCTATTTCTTTATCATTTCACCCAGCTTTCGCGTTGTATTGCAGTTTCTCACTGTCATCTGTGAATATAATTTTGTTCCTACCAATTTTGCCATAGTGCTTTTTTTCAGATTTTTCCGATCGACCGACCACAAAATCGCTCCTTTTGTATAACGGACAACATCAATACCATCTCGCACAGGTAATTGTTTGATGACTTTTTCGTCATCTATTTCCTCCCATAATAACATCACATCACATTTCATCTCCGCGTCATTTTTCCATTCCACAGGCAACGCCGCAAGAATATGATTCATCTGATCTTCGCTTTTGACAAGCACTCTGACAGAGATGCCAAATTCTTTTATGATCGCACTTTCCAATATTTCTTCCATTAGACTAATTGATTTTTTAGACGATTGAAAAATGACATTTCCTGAATTAATGTATGTTTGCACCTCCTCCATCCCGACTTTTTCAAACACCATTTTTAGTGTTTTCATATCTATCTTATTATTTCCCCCGACATTGATACCCCGAAGCAAAGCTACATATCTCATAAAAATATAGGTAGAAAAAACTAAATCACGTCAAGTAAATTTTGAGAAATACTTCTTGCACTCAACAATCTCCTGAGATCGGTCCGCTCCCTGATTCTATCAGCAAGGGTTGTAGCAAGTTGATCTTCTCTAAAAAGGCAGCCTGTAAAAAACAAGCTCATGTTCGGCCAAAATGATACACTTTCCTTTCGCAATTGTTGATCTAAATATGCAATTTCGACATCCAATTGTTCTATCGTCACCTGTCCTGGAATAATTACTTCATTTTTGTTCATGCATTTGATTATATATGTAATAGGTTGTGATAACAATATAAATATCTCAATCATGAACTAACCCTCCAAACCTTACAGCCTTATTACTTTTTTATTACTCCCACCTTCTCCTCATAGAGTGTAATTGTAATAAAGATATCATTTTAAACTTTATGAAAGACCCTCAAGCAACATTTCTAGCTGAAATGATTAACATATCAAAACCTTATGTCATCTGAACAGCACAGATTCCAACTGATAGACGATCCAAAATATAGAAAAGGAACTTCTGTATACAATCTTATTTCTGCAGAACCAATTCTTCCCCCAGAAGAAGAAAATGAATTGCAATTGACTACTCCCGCTGTTCCCCCTCCCCAGGAACCGGGCTTACTAGACAGAGCGCGTTTACGAGCCACAGTTTGGTATGAAAGACAGACTGACAATACCAGACGTGGACTATCTCTTTTGGGCTATGGTGCAATTGCGATAGGAAGTGGATATGCCAAGCACGTACTGGAAGAAAAAACAGGATTTCATTTTCTTGATAGAAAAGAAGGAGTGATTTTACAAGTTGCCGCCCTTGCTGCCAACACCCTTAGTTACTACGAAGCAAAAGCTCGAGTCGAAGGTTGGAATAAAACTGCAAATACATTGGAAAAAATAACGAGAGGATTGACTGTCGGCGCAAGACATCGAAATATCACTACCGCTGTATTAGCGGGTACCACTATAGAATCTCTTGCTGGTGACACATTTGATCATTGGTGGCAGGAACCTCCTGAAAAACCATATGTACCTGATGCACATCCTACACCACCACCTTCTCCTTCCCCTGCACCCATAGAGACTCCAAGAGAAGTACAACCACCAAACCCTCTGGAAACAAGACTGGCTGACCCCCCAGCTGCACCACCACAGGAACACAAATTATTTATCCCACATATCAGGCTTCCAGCTGTTGAAGAAGAAGTGAAACCGCCTCCTGTTGAAATACACCTTCCTGATGTCACACATCATCACTTTTCAGATTTAAAATCTGAACCATTTGATCCTGTCATAAAAGCCCCAAACGGCACTCATTCATCAGGTTCGTATCTCGACCCTTCGCTAGGAGAACCGACATACGATGGTCATCATCTTAAGCAGGATGAAAACCTTGAACGCAAATTACAAAGCGTTATTCACGACACAAATACCCCCGTCTCTATCGATAAACATAAAGTTGACGAACTTGTGCAGGATGGCCACAACAGATGGATGCGCGGAGACTGGAACACATATCTACATGAAGAAAATCTCACAGAAAACGATACAAGTCAAAGGACAGATAGATATCGTATATTCCATATAGCAAACGGCACAAGTGGTTTTGAGACAGAAAAACACGATCTTCTCAATCTGGCAGAACGTACAGGTATCACAGTGCATAATTCTGACACTGCCCTTCCTCAGACAAACGAAATCAATCCGAATACTCAGCATCACCAATCAGAATTGGATGAACCTAGTATCAAGTCCTATTTAATTCCACCAACAAAATCTCCGACCGGTGTGGAAGTACATGGTAGTTTGCTTGATGGCGAAGGGCTTTTTTATGGAGAAAAACAATGGCTGCTTGATGAAAATGGATTAAAACGGATTCATGAGCTGATGAAATCTCTTGGATATGTTCACTATGTTGTTGACGAGCAGGCACTCAAACAAGAAGCACAAAAAGGTGCTTGGCTTTGGTCTCAAGGCAATTTATCCAAAGGTAACAATTGGGATCTATTTTGGTTTTTTAATGGTTCAAAAGATATTGATATAAAAACACTAATTGATTCAAATATTGTCACACTTAACCCTTAGTTTAAGAAAGAAGTACCTATGCAGATTTTAATTAATTATACAAAGAGAGAGCCTAACACTTTTTATCAAATTTCTTAAAAAGAGGCTATTGTTTTGATGTGTGAAACACCATAAGTAGAGTAAAATTGGATAATAATAAATCAAGCAAAAGCCATGTTTAAAAACATATCCTATTTCTTTTTTTACTTCATTTTTATATCTATCCTGCTGACAAATGGCCCAGATGCATTTGCCCAATCAAATAGCGATACGGATGCGCCGCTTCCCCCAATACCAAAAGAAACATTTCATAAAGCCCGAGTAGAAAAAATACTCGATGAAGGCGTCAAAAATGCGTATGGGATGACTCTCCCTTTTCAGAAACTTCAACTTCGCATGCTGGACACAGATCAGAATATCACAATAGACCATGGCACCCAATACAGTATCGACAAATCTCAGCTACTGTCTGAAGGTGACACTATTTTTATCTCAAAAACTGAAAACGCCCCAACTGGAACAATCTATAGAGTAGTTGACAGATACAGACTCAATAAAATCGTACCTATTCTGATGATGTTTTTTCTGGGAATACTCATTCTCAGTCGCTGGAAAGGTGCGGGCTCAATCGCGGGCATGATCATAAGTCTTGCCATCATCGTCAAATACATTGTCCCTCAAATACTGGCTGGCGCGGACCCTCTATTTGTAAGTATTGTGGGCTGTATCATGATCATGGTTTCTACACTCTATCTGGCGCACGGTTTCACACGCAAAACAACTGTTGCTTTAATTTCAACATGTATTGTGCTTATCTTTATTGGACTACTGGCTGTAAGTTTTGTGAACCTCACTCATCTTACCGGCCTCGGCAGTGAAGAAGCGATGTCTTTGAGGTTGGGTCCAACCGCCAATATCAACTTCAAAGGGCTTCTGCTAGGGGGAATTCTGATCGGAGCGCTGGGAGTACTAGATGATGTTACCACAGGGCTCGCAGCCTCTGTATTTGAACTCGCAAAGGCAAATCCTCATTACTCTTTTCATCAACTATTCAAATCCGGCCTCAATATTGGTATTGAACATATCGCATCACTTGTGAATACATTGGTTCTTGCATATGCGGGTGCTGCGCTGCCTCTTTTTATTTTTATTGTGATGAATCCAAATGGATATCCTCTGGAGGTCATGCTCAATGACGGACTGATAATTGAAGAGGTAGTACGCACACTGGCTGGTAGTATAGGCCTTGTGGCAGCCGTACCGCTTACTACAGCGATGGCTTGTTATTTTGTCAAACCTCCAAACCGCACACATCACAAATCTTTGAGCATATGATGACAAAGATCAACTACTTGCCCAATTTGATCAACGGAGAAAAACATTCTCATCTTGGCTAGTGTTGAGAAGGAAATCCGCACACTTGGCTCGGCTAGGCTTCATGCAAAAGTAAAATTAGTTTATAATACTGACATTATGCATCAATACAACCTTGTACAAATCGGCACTCAAGATAATATTTTACTCAATGGCTTATATATGTCAGGCGACATATCCAAGTCTGCTTGTATTTTTATTCATGGCTTTACTTCAGACTTTTATAGCCATTCGTTTTACCACATAATAAAAGACCAACTGCATGTCCAATCAAATGCTCTTATTCTGGCTCAAACAAGAGGTACTGGTATACAAACAGAATTTATCAAACCTAATGATGAAGGTGTATTCCTTGGTTCTTATTACGAAAAACTTGAAGATGCCCACCTTGATATCTCAGCATTCGTAGAGTTTCTCATAAAACATAACTATCAAAAAATTGTTTTAATTGGTCATTCTCTTGGAACAATAAAATGCGTTAGATATCTGTTTGAAGGCAAATATAAAGATAACATTTCAAAAGTGATTTTACTTGCTCCTTTTGACAAAAATGTTTTGATGGAGATAAAAGCTCCGGGAAAGTGGCGTGAATTTTTAAAAATAGCTCAGAAAAAGATCGCTGATGGAAAAGGTAAAGAACTGGTACCTGTACCTGAATATGAAGACTATCCTTTATCTTATGAGACATTTTATTCCTGGTACGAACAAAGTGACCTTGGCAGAATGTGGGATTTTCACAAAAAAAATTACGACTTTCCTGTTCTTCAAAAAATACGTATACCTGTAAAAGTGATTCTAGGCGGAAAAGATCCTTACGTCAATTATCCTCAGTTTGATGAGTCAGCCAAAAGCGTTTTACAGACACTCACACGATACATCTCCAACTGCGAGACGCACCTGATACCAAATTCTGGCCATACATATTTTGGGTACGAAAAAGAGGTGGCTGACCAAGTAGGAAACTTTGTACTTTAGGTCAGAAGGAAAATCGAAATCAATCCCAGCGCAAGACCGATGACTTCATTCTGCGTAATTTTTTCCTGAAAAAAAAGAACTCCGATAAAAACACTCAAAAAAATCGTAAATAATGAATATACTACTGCAACGGTTGAAAATTTCGCTGACTTATAGACCTGATACCAGACAAAAGCACTGATACCATAGAGAACAATACCACCCAAAAGATACAGAGTGTTCTTTTCATCTGCAGCTTTTTTTATTATGGCGTCAGCCGCAATACTAAATAAGGAGATGATAAGCGTAAGTAAAATCATTTTTATACTCCTTCAAATGCAGCTTTGAGCTTGGCGATATCAAATTTTTTCATCTTCAGAAATGCTTGTGTCACACGGGCAATCTGTTCTTGGGTACCCGCGCTCATCATGGATTGCATGTCCTTTGGCACGATCTGCCAGGATACTCCATACTTGTCTTTTAGCCAGCCACACTGTTCGGCCTCAGGCACCGCTGATAATGTTTCCCAGAAGTGATTTATTTCTTCCTGATTTTCACACTCAACCATGAGAGATACCGCTTCATTAAACGAAAACTTATGATCGTGCGCGCTGTCCATCGCCACAAACCACTGATTCGCAAGTTGAAAATCCGTGTACATCACGGTTCCTTCTTTGTCCGGCTCCATGCCTGCCGGATATCGAGCGATTGTACCGCGCTTTGAATCTTTAAAAAGGGAAAGATAAAAATCTGTTGCTTCCTCTGCTTTACCGCAAACGTTGCCAGTAAAAAGAAGCGAAGGAGTGATGTATGGTCGTTTTTCACCTTTGGGATCAGTGAGTATGAGTTGCCATGAAAGGCCATATTTATCCTGCACCCACCCATACTTTTTACTGAAGGGATAGGTATCAAGCGGCATGAGAGCTTTTCCTCCCTGCATCAGCGCGTCCCAGATAGTTTCAAGTTTTTTAGAAGCATCTTTATCCTCAGAAGGATCAAAGTTGACCATAAATGATATCGATGGATTGAGCTTGAAATATGGACCGGCGCTGATAGCCATGAAAGAGTATCCTAGCACATCGAAAGAAACGATGTCACAATCCCCTGATGGCGTGTCGTGTATCGCGTGTACATTGGTGATTTTTGAACCTGGAAAGACAGAAGTATAAAATTTTGCTGCCTCAACAGCCTCTTTGTCATACCAAAGATGAGGGATGATTTTTTGCATAAACTATCAAAAATAATATAAAACCGCAAAGTGCATTGATCCACGAAAATGCCCAATACACTTTTATTATATTGGATTTTCTTATCAAAACAAAGAGCGACAGCAAAGGATACACATATCCCAATAGTAAAAACAGTGAATAATGCACTACCAAACTAACAGAAATGAACCATATCGTAGATGTTAGCAATAAGCTATTTCTAAAACCAAAAAATGTTGCCGTGGTACTGATTTCCCCTTGTTTATCTGCATCAATATCGACTACTGCAGAAAAAAGATGCATTCCTACGGACCACAAACTTGCTGCAATCAGTATGTCGTTATTTGGAAAAGTGCCCTCAACAAGCACATATCCTATGACGCCTGGCATTATGTAAAAAAAATTAGAAAACGAGTCGAGGATGACTTTTGTTTTCAATCGAAAAGGCGGACTACTGTAAAAAACTCCAAAAAAAAGAAATAAAACTATAGATGTAATGATGTTGATATTTATAAAAAAAAGCGGAATTGTACAAATAGCTGCCAAAAATATCCACCATCTATAAAGATTTTTTTCCATAGATGTCATACGCGTTTCCTCTTTGTATTTTTTAGGATTATGCTGGTCGACTGCGCTATCAAAATAATCATTCACCCCATAAATAAGTAGATTGGCCGGAAGAAGAAAATAAAAAAATCCGTACCAAAGCCAAGGATCAAAAAACTCATCACTTTTTACTAGTGCCAAGCTTACTACATATGGCCCCAAGGTATACAGCCAGAATCGTGGGCGGGATACCGCAAGCATTTTCTTGATATTCATTTATTTCGTGTACTGGTGAATACGATTAAATCTTGGAGAATGTGTTTGTATTTTTCAGACATTTGAATATTCTTCAGGATCCTCTCTGCCTGTTGTGAGTAATTCTCTCGTACTTTTTGGATATGTTTGATGACTTCATATTCTTCCATATATTTTTTGATGAACTCAATGTCTGACTTTACGGGTGCTTTGCTTTCATAAATAGACATCAATTTTTTTTTGATTTTTTCATCTGCACGAACAAGTAACATCCGACGAAGCAACGTTTTTTTGTTTTCTCGAATATCTGATCCTAAAGGCTTTCCAATAATCTTCTCATTTCCGAAAATATCCAGTTCATCATCTTTGATTTGATACACTATACCGAGAGCCTCTCCAAAAACTCCCAGTTTCTCGACGATTCTTTCCTCATATCCCCCGAAAAGACCACCTATCATAAGCGGCAGAGAAAATGAGTATCTTGCAGTTTTACAGGTATAAACCGAAATTATTTCTTCCTCTGTCGGCTCCTGTGACTTAAGTGCAAAATGTACATCTGCTATTTGCGCATATCCTACCCTCTGCATCTCTCTCGCCACCAACTTCCATATCTGAGACAGATGAGATATATCGTGCAAACTACTGATGATTTCGTGCCCCATAAAAAATGTAAGATCACCAATACAAATCGCAAGTGCCTGACCATATTCAACTGGATTATCTGCTTTGAGCTTTGTGCCCTCAGTAATTGCCTGAGCAATCACAGTTGGCTTGCCACGACGCAAATGATCGTTGTCCATGATATCATCATGAATCAACAAACCTGTATGAAATAACTCCATAGCTGCTGCCAACCGGAGAATATCAGGAGATATTTTATTTGTCCTTGATTCATAAGCAAACAATATCAAAATTCCTCTCAATAACTTTCCCTGTGTTATCGTATTTGCGATCTTTTGTATGCTTTTGAGGTCTAGTGACTTATCAATCACCTCTGCTTCTTTTTTTTGCAGATATGTATGTATAAATTGCTCAAGAGCTGGTCGCTTGAGGTGCATGTATTCGCTTAAAGTCATAGTATAAAAAACTGTTGAATATATTCGTATATGATCCGTAATTTTGAGGGCTTGATCTTACGTTTAAATACGATCATTGGATTTTTTTGAATTTCTTTTGCTGTCCAGTTGTAAATTGCGGCGGCAGTAGCTATCGGCACTCGAGAAGAACGGGGTATGTGAATATATCCACTTTCGGCCTCACGTTGTAATTTCATATATCGCTCGATTTCAAAGTTAATTAATTTTTTGAAAACAAACGGATCAACCTGTGGCGTAAGTTTTGAAATATGAAAACGCTCTAAATCTTCTTGTGGTATATATTGACGACCCAATGCGATATCTTCGTTTATGTCTCGGAGAAAATTAATAAGCTGCATAGCCTTTCCCTGCAATCTCGCGGCTTCTTCTGCTTTTTTCGGAAGACCCAAAATACGAGCCATCATAAGCCCGATAACTTCTGCAGAGCCGTACATATACCCTTCCAGCTCCCGATATGTTTGATACGTATTTTTACTCAAATCCTGCTCCATTGCGGCCAAAAACGCATCGACCCACTCTTTTTGTATATTGCATTCCTGACAAAGTAAAACAAAATCGCTGATGATCTCCGGCGATGTCGATCGAGTACCAAACGCAGATGCAGTTTGTTTTTTAAATATTTCAAATCCTGTTTTATCTTGTGGTTGCTGATCGACTAAATCGTCTGCCACTCGGACAAACGCATACAATCTCGTCACACGTTGTCTCACCGCTTTAGGAAAAAAAAGACTGGCAGTATAAAATGTACGACTCCCTTTTTGAAAAATGATTTCATTGTTCTTCATATATTCGTTTACTTACAAGCTCAGCCGAAATCAGACACATAGGCATCCCGATCCCTGGTTGTGTATATTGGCCGACATAATAGAGATTTTGTACCTTTTTACTTTTCATAGTTGGTCGCCATAAAGCAGTTTGGCTCAATGTGTGGGCAAGTCCAAGCGCAGTGCCTTCGTATGCGTTATATTCTTGTTTAAAATCATTTACAGAAAATGTACGTTGCACTAATATATGCTCTCGAATACGCTCACCCAACAACGACTCGACCTCACCTATGATGAAATCTGTATATTCTTTTCGTTTTTGGTCCGTGTCCTCAATATATGGCGAAATAGGTACCAGGATAAATATATTTTCACAGCCTTGAGGAGCTACTGCAGGATCAGTTTTTGAAGGGGCGCAAATGTAAAAAGAGGGCGAGCTTGGATATGAGGGATTTGAAAAAATTTGATCGAAATGATTTTCCCAGTCGTGTGCAAATGAAAGAGTATGATGCTTAAGTGAAGATATTTTTTTGTTTAATCCCAAATACAACAAAAAAGCCGATGGCGCGATGGTCCTTTTTTTCCAATAACTTGACGGATATGTCTGATATTTCTTATCCAGTAATGATAACTCGGTAAATGCATAATCAGCATTGGAGACCACACAGTCAGCCAAATATGTTTTTCCATCTGCTACAACTCCACTTGCTCTACCACTATCAATCAGTATCTTAACCACACTCGTATTGGTGACTATTTTCACCCCTTGCTCCTTTGCAATAGTCTCAAGAGCTTTGATGACTGAATATATACCACCCATCGGATAAAAAACACCAAGATTGAAATCAACATGGGACAAAATTGAATAAAAAGAGGGAGTTTTCTTGGGCGAACCTCCCAAAAATACAATAGGATACATAAGGATTTGTTGAAGCTTCTTACTCGAGACAATTCCTTTGACATACCTGTCAAGATTGGTGAGCAGGTTTAGCTTGCGCCCTTCCCGCAGCATATCAGGATCCAAAAAATCTTTCAAAGACCTGAATTCTTTATATAAAACATATCTGATTGCAGATTCATAATCCTTTTTAGCTTTATCAAGAAAACCCTTTATCCGTATGCTTGATCCCGGCTCTATATGCTCAAACAGCTTATTATTTTTTGACATGTCTGCGCTGATATCTACATATTCTTTGTTTCCAAAAAATACGCGATAGTGAGGATCAAGTCGCTTAAGATCAAAAAGATCTTTTGATGCGGTGCCAAATTTAGCAAAAAAATGATCAAAGACATCTGGCATCAAATACCATGAAGGCCCCATATCAAACACAAAACCCTTTGATTTCCAGACTAGAGCACGTCCGCCAAGCTGTTTATTTTTTTCTAATAAGGTGACTTCGTGACCTTGCTTGGCAAGAAGTGCTGCTGTGGCAAGTCCGCCAATACCCGCACCTATGACAATGATTTTTTTAGTGTTCATAATTTGTGATGGCTCTTATTAATAATCTATATATTTTGTTTACCACATTTTCTCTCTCAATGGGCGTCAATATATAAGGAAAATACTCGAGCACGAACCCATTTATACAATGAGTGATGACTTGCGCTTCTTCGTGTAGATCGTTGATCCGGAATTCACCTGACTTCATCCCTCTTTCGAGTACTTCTTCAATATGTAGATATGTTTTTGCTGGTAAAAATCCACCTTGTGTTTTTTTAAATTTTTTTCTAAATGTCAAATAGTATTTGAGGACATATGCGATATCTTCTGCATGAATAAATTGAAATCTTATCCGTTGACGCAACATTTCTGACGCGGTTTCTAGCTCGGGAAGCAGTTGTCGCTTTTTACCTAAAGCAGTATTGGTTTCATTAAAAATGATTTCCAAAAGCGCATCTTTGGAAGGAAAGTAATGGTAAATATTTGAAAGTGTTATGCCTGAAGTTGTGGCAAGACTGCGCATGGAAATGCCTTCGTATCCATTTTGAGCGAATAATTTTTTGGCTTTTTGTATTATGATATCTCGAGTATCCATAGAACGAACGTATGTTCTATTATTTTATTTTATCGCTCTCAGAAAGTAAAGGTCTGTTCATATATTTTTTTTCGATATGATGTCTCATTTTTCACAACTTTACACCCGCGTTACACATCATTTATGAACGCGCTTATCACCTATCAAAAAAAACGGATAATAAAGAATGACTCCCCGAGGTTGGCCCCAGGGTCTCTTGCTATTCAACGTAGCGAAGCCTGCCAACCGCAAGTAAAAATCAAATATTTTTATAACTGAATATTCCGGTTTGTCTCAACACGACAAAATGAATATAGACATCAGAGATTATGCCTAAAAAAAATAAAGAAGCCTGAGTAAAAGCAGATTGCAAACAATTGGCTTTCATTCATCCGCACTAAATATTTCTTCGATTGTCCCCTGAATTTGTTCAAGACTATTATCGCTTTTCACCAGATAAAAGGACGGTTGATCTTTGACAACAACATCAAGACGTTTATCATCCATCTCCTGGTTTGTGAGAATGATGACTTTTACCTTGCTTCCCCACGAGTCTTGACGTAGCTCATCAAGCATGGTGAGACCATCCATTTCTGGCATGATGACGTCTAACAAAATGAGATTTGGATGATGTTTAAAAGCTGCTTCAAGTCCTTCTTTTCCATTTTTTGCTTGGACAACCGTGTATCCAAGATTTGACAACCTGTTTACCAGTGCATTGAGTAGCGAGACGTCGTCCTCGACGACAAGAATTTTTTTAACTATCTTATTTTGATTCTCCATTTTCTAAATAATCTTTCATGTATTGAATAATTTGGTCGAGCCTGAAATCGCTCTTTACAAAATATTTTTCTATACCAAACTGCATGTATGCTTTTACTTTATCGGCACTTGCTGTATTGCTGACGACAAAAACTGGTAATTGCTTCCACAGAGATCCATCCCCTTTTATTTTGGCTACTAAGTCAAGACCATCTTCTTTTCCTAAAAGATAATGATCGAGCCAAACACCATCAATACCATCTATCTCTTCAAGATACGATAAGGCTTGTTGCATAGTTCTAGCGGTAATCACCTCTAGTCCGCTATTTTCAAGCTTTATTTTTATAGCCTCAAGAAGCGGACGCTCATCTTCTACAACCAAAATCGTGTTTGTTTTATGACTCATACTTGCAGTATATATCAAAAACAATATCACTGATTGAGTTTTTTGTCTCCTTCTTTTTTTATCATACCGGATAGCGGAAGTAGTACAAAAAAAATTGTCCCTTTGCCCTCTTCAGACTCGAACCATATATTGCCTCCGCTCTGGTTGATTAAGGATTTAATAAGATAAAGTCCAAGACCTGTCCCTTCAGTGTCGGCCCTTCTCACATTGTCAGCTCTGAACAGCTTTGTAAATACTTCTTCCTGTTGATTCTTTGGGATACCCATTCCATTGTCTTGCACTCTCACCAAAAGGCTATCTGCATCTACCACCATCCCAAGAGACTTATCGGCTTTGTGAAGAATTTTTAATGAAATGACCACGGTCCCCCATTCAGGCGTATATTTAACTGAGTTAGTCAGTAAATTCTGAAATATCATGGTTGTCAAATTAGGATCCAACATCATTTCGGGTATATCTTCTTTTTCAAGTTTCACCACTAGTTTTTTATCATCAATTTTTGGCTTTGATTCATCAAGTACAGATCTGACCAACTTCACCACATCTACCCTTTCGGGCTCTACCATATATGTTCCTGTTTCTATTCTTGAGACATTCAATAAAGCACTCACCAGCTGCACCATGCGTTGACTCCCCCCGTAGGCTTCCTGCAGAAATAATTTTTGTTTACTATTTACTGGTCCAGCGTCACCAGCAAGTAACATCTCACAATACCAGTTGATAGTGGAAAGTGGAGTTCTCAATTGATGAGAAGCTAGTGATAAAAATTCTGTTTTTGCCTTGTCGAGTTTTTTTTCTTTAGTTATATCTTCTTCAGTTCCGATATATCCAATGACAACTCCAGAATCGCTTGTTATGGGTGAAATGTGAGTGATGACATAGTAAATTTCTCCGTTCTTTTTCCGGTTCACGATCTCTCCATCAAATCCATTGACTTCATATTTTTTATGCCAAAAAGAGCTATAAAATTCCGCGGGCATGAGTCCTCCCCAGAGTCTTGGTGTATTCCCTTTCATTTCGTCAAAAGTAAAACCCGTATTTATTTCAGCTGTTCGATTGGCGAAGATGATCTGACCATTGGCATCGGTGATGATGACATGATTTTTGGAATCATGAACAGCTTGCAGCATGATGTTTTTTTCTCCAGGTTTTTCAATAAAATCATATTCAGTTAAATTACCTTCTGGAGCAGGGTAATACTGCTCAAATCGCATGTGGCTAAACGGCACATTATGAGAAACCAGAATTTTATAGACTGCATCTATCATCCCGGATGGGCCACATATATAAAAAATGTCATTTGCCCAATCAATATCTGGAGGAAGAATATGCTCTTCAAAAGAACCAATGTGATTTATATAGGTAAATCTATGATCCTTGGCAATACGCTCTATTTCATCAAGATGCACACCAGATTCAGATGAAGAATTGACCGATATTAACTTAAATTTCTGCGACGTGTACCTGTCGATCGATCTCAGAATGGATAAAAAAGGGGCGCATCCCACACCTCCCGCAATCATGACTATACATTTTTGTGCGGCTTGAACGACATATGAAGAGCCAAAGGGACCCAGAATCTTCACCTGACTACCTATATCAAGGGTTCTGAGTGTTTTTTTGTAACCAGAATCTGAATCTCTATATTGGATGGTGATGGAAGGTGTATCAAGTGGTGAAGAAGATATCGAGAATGCCCGTCGCTCTCCCCGAATGTCTGGAAAATTCAGTTTTGGAAGGATTACCCATATATATTGCCCAGCTTGAAAAATGAATGAATTTTCTTTTATTGTAAATGTTATTTCCCATGTATTCTCAGCGATTTTTTTCTTTTCTTTGATATGGGCAGCAATATGGTACATATACATCTGTTAATGTATAAAGATGTTGTCGATTTGTTCCAACGTTTTGTCCTGTGTATCGTAAACCATGCACTCTATTGTCAGAGTACTCCTATTTGCAACAGTTTTCAAATTAGCTATCATAAAAAACATGTTATTTATCTACGAAACAGATCCATAGCCAAGCAATTGTTTTGTATGAGGTCTACATATGGCAGATAACTCTAACTCTTATACTTTTAAGAAATACAAAAGCAATAAAAAAATATTTCTGATTATTCAATTAATAATTGGTGTCGCATATATATGGTTGCTCTATTTATTTCTTATAATGTGGCAAAAAACCAATTATTCCTTTATTGGAACCGCTTTTTCATCAATCATCTTTCTTTTCGCACTAAAGTTTGTTCAGACAATAGATAAACAAAATAGGCAGGATAAAAGACACAACTATAACACTTGGGGGAAAGGAGCAGGAGCTGAATTGTTGGAAGAAAAAATGCTTGAATCTTTGCCGCAAGAGTATCGTCTTGTTAAAGATTTCAGCACTGGTCATGGAAATATTGATTTTATTGTTATTGGTCCAACAGGAATTTTCACGATTGAAGTTAAATCAGAAAATGGCCTCGTAAGTATTGGTAATGGCCAACTACTTATGAATGGGAGCGCTTCAATAAAAAATTATCTAAAACAAACATATGCGGAAAAATCATGGCTTTCAAACTATTTAGATAGACACTTCGGGAAAAGATATGATGTAGCTGCTTTACTAGAATTTCCTAACGGAACAATTGATACTCAGACAATTCACGGGAAAATTAATGATATATGGATTGGGGGAAGAGGATTTCACAAATATGTGATCAGCAAATCACGTCAACACTTAACTTCGGAAGAAATTGAGTCAATATATAGAGTGCTCGAACTATACAAATCCTCAGAGCCAAAACCTCAAACTTCAGCTTTTTGAGGATTTTTACGATTCGTATATATTGAAGAAAAATAAGGCTTTTAGCAAGCACTTTCGGGCTATTTAGAGAGTACGGTCGCTCTCGGTTATTGTATTGGCTCAATGTGTCGGCCTAGACCCTTTCAGTCCTTATAACTCGCTAGAAAATTGTATCATCTCCAGGCTAAACGAGACAAATGAGACAGTATAAAAAAGACGTCTCAAAACATAGCGATACAGTTTAATATACTAAGGTTTTATCACCGTTGATGCTGAAACAACCAAGAAGATGCCAATAGCATTTAGTAAGAAGGAAATTAGCAGGAATTTCATAGTAGACATTTTAGAAATCCCCATCAGACTCACACCTATTTCGTCTGGAAGAGGTGATGCTATGATAGCTGCTCCAAGTACTGGAAAAGTCCAGCTAAAATATTTGGTATGCAAAACCTTTTTTAGGTGATGTCCACTATCAAACTTGTTGTAGATATCGCGAATTTCTCTTGCCAAATCGTCTTTAACAAAACGAAAAATGGCAAAGTCACCAACAACTGCCCCAAGTCCCGCAACAATTCCTATCTCAACAGGAGAGAGGGATTCGGCTAAGATCAGTAGAATAATTGCTCCAGTTGCAACAGTGAATGTCGATACAAATAACATACCAGCAAAAAATGCACCAATATATCCAAAGCTACCAAGATGTAAAAGGAAAGAGTGAAGCTCTTCATTACCCAAGATAAAGAAAGCCAGACACAGGGAACTGACAAGGAAGGTAATGTTTTTATATCGATAACTTTTCCATGAACTCATATTGCTAGTGTATCAAATATGAGCGCCCACTACTGATATAATAGAATCGATAGAGGTGATTTATATATGAAAACAATGACTTGTAGCCAGTTAGCTGGAGCTTGTGACATGGAATTTCATGCTGAAACATTTGATGAGATAGCAAAACTCAGCCAACAACATGGTGCTGAGATGTCACAAAAAGGTGATAAGGCACATTTAAGAGCAATGAAAGCGATGAAAGAAAAGATGATTGATTCTAAGGTTGTGCAAGAGTGGATGAATGAAAAACGAAAGGAATTTGAAACATTAACCGAAGATAAATAATTCAGTATCTCAAACACAAAATATCCCGATCTTGCGAACGGGATATTTTGAAAATATAAAAAACCTACATTCCAGGCATTTGTAGGAGTTCAAAAATGTCAATACTTGCATCACCTGGCATCATAAGATGAGGATGATCTTTTAGCATCTCTTTAACTTCATCAACATTTTCTGCCTGCATAATGGAATACCCTCCAACAAATCCTTTGGATTCTCCGTTCGCTTGTCCAACAGTTGCGACTTTTTGTGTTGGCATACCGCCATCCACGACCGCTGTTCCAGCTTTTTCAAACCATTTCATCCAAGCCTCCATCATTTTCTTTCCGTCTTCAGGATTTGCATTCTTCATCTGTTCTTCAGCAGACATAGGAGCCATATAAAGTAATAAAAACTTTTTCATTTAATTTCTTCACCTCCTTTCAAGAATTTCTCTAGCTTATTAAATGTAGAGTTCCACCCCATGTCATGTTCATGTCGCATAGTATCATCTGCAAAATCAGAATGAATAAGCGTCATTTCAGTTTGTTTTTCATCGATTTCTTTTAAAAGGATCATAATTTTTGTTGTATGGGTTTCAGCTGGGGCACTTTCCCACAACCAAGAAAATACGATTTTTGTTGGTTTTTCGATCTCAAGATACTTTCCGCCTACAGCCATAAGCCCGTTATGCTCTGGATTAGGCATATTTCGGCCTTCCATGACAATCCGATACGTCCCTCCAATACTAAAATCACTACTTACTTCAGGATTGGTCATTCCTTCAGGAGAAAGCCACTGCTTAATACTTTCAGGATTCGTCCACGCGTCCCAAACCATATCAATAGATGCATGTAATATCTTAGTGATTTTTACTTGGTTGTCGTCCATATTATTTTTTAGCAAGAAACTTCTCAAGATTATCTATCTGTATGCTCCAAAATTTCTTATAGAATGAGACATACTCTGCAACGGTTCTCATCGTTTGAGATTCAAAATGCACTCTATATTCTCTACCAATTTTATTCTTTTTTATAAGTTGAGCCCTCTCAAGAACAGATAAATGTTTGGAAATAGTAGGGAGAGCATAATCATATGACTTGGCAATTTCAGATACGGTCAAATCACTCACAGTAAGCCTTTCAAGAATATTTCGACGTGTAGGATCAGCAAGCGCTCCAAAAAGTGAATCCATCCGGGCAGCAGAATATGAAGATAAATAGTTAGCCATTTGGCTAAGTATACAAACTTAAGCTGCAAATTACAACTGCTATTTACACAACGATTTCAATTAAAAGAGTTATATCTTTGTCTGCTAGTATATTCTCTTTTTTGCGCACCTCAGCCTTAAGGGGAAGTAAATAACCTCCTGACTCTTTGTCAGGAAAAATTGATGTTTTCCAACTTGTTTTGCCTATTGTCACAATGATCGGAAGTGATCCCCAACCTCTTTTTCTGTCTCCAAAATTTTTCTTAATATCTTCTGAAATATCTTTGGGGACAGAAGCAAAGTGCCATCCTGCCATACCAGGATATAGCCAAACATTAGTTTTAAATTTGTACTGATTATATTTCATACAAATACAAAATATTTAATTCTTGTCGGGCACAAACCGGAGAGCCACAGAATGCATGCAATATCTTTTGCCAGTCGGCTTAGGGCCATCATCAAATACGTGGCCTAAGTGACCACCACATGTGTCTAGAACTTCTATCCGATCATCTCCCAAGCCGTCTTCTCTCCGAAGAACAAGTGCATTTTTATCAATTGGAGCCCAAAAACTTGGCCAGCCTGTACCGGAATCAAATTTCTGCTCAGATCTGAAGAGAGGAACATCGCAACCGACGCTGTAATATGTTCCTTTTCGTTTTTCGTTGTTTAAAGCACCGGTAAATGGAACTTCAGTACCAGCCTCTCTTAAAATATGATACTGCTCGGAACTTAAAATTTGTTTCCATTCCTCATCTGTTTTTTGTTTATCGGGGTTAAAAGAACCTGCGATAATCATGCCGGATGCCGTTTCTAGCGATGAATTTCTAGTTCCTTTCGGTTGCTGAGCAAATAACAAAAACCCACCTAGCAGGAGAAGTACGAGTATAACGAGAATAAAAAAATTCTTGTACTTATGATGTGGTCGGAAAATCATACAGATGTTTAGCCAAATGTAAATGCATACAACTCTGCATTATTATCTTCAAACTCTAGCCGAAGATTATGTTTTCCAGGAGATGGTAATTTAATAAGTTTATACAAAGTGTCTTTATCAACCGTGACTATTCCCGAGATATTATCAGCTCCGAAGCTTTGGGTTTTACCGTCAAGGTAAACTTTTACTTTTGCGGGCGATCCTTTTGTTCTCATGACCAAAAACACCTCTTTCGCATCAAAATTCAAATACAACTGAGCTCCCTTTTGCGGATTGGCATATTCTTCCATGATGTTCCAATTACCTGTGTATGCCATTTCATTATTGCCAAATCTCTCTGGAGCCGAGTATGTACCTAATGCATCCTTCTTGATTGTCTCAGGGGAGACAAAATGTTCAATTCTCCCATAACCCAAATATATTTCAGGTGTTTTTG
>CAZNUT010000002.1:6976-55149 GCA_964576365.1 uncultured Gammaproteobacteria bacterium | reverse complement strand
TCGAATATACCTCTCTCCTTCCTTAAAGTGTAAACCATGTGCTGGTCGCTCTACACTGATCGTCAATAACCCTATTGTAAAACTAAAGATAATGAAATAGAATAAATGTAATAAATTATGATAGACGGTGAAGGTGGAATAGGAGAAGGCGGTCAACAAAGACAAATAGAAGCAGCAGCATCTAAAATTCATCAGCCTGTTCTGAAACGAATAGGAGACCTCGATACTGCACAAGCTCGTGTATGGCAACATCCAGCAGATCACGTAGTGGGTCGACTTACACAACTTGCAGATCTTGAAACAAGAAGAACTGAATTTGAAACGGTAAGTGATCTTATTGGTTTGCCAGATGTAAGAACACCAGAGGATGTAAAGACACTTTTTGAACAACAAACAGCAGATATGGCTTCGTTAAATGATGCTGAAAAATTTCAAAGATTGCTACGTTTACGCAAAATGGCACAAACAAGTCACGATTTACGTAGTAGAGCAAATGAATATATTGGAGCAAGCGCAGCAGTAGAAGACCATCCAGAGTTAGCAGGAAAAGACTTTGGAGAAATGACAAAAGATGAGTTGCAACCTATTGGTTATGCAACCCTCTATGAGTATAAAGACAAAAAGTTGCCACAATCGTGGGATCTCATTCCTAGTATGAGAAGTATAACTCCTGAGACCTTTAATGCAGATCTTATGGCAAGAATTGACGGACAAACACAAGATGCTCCGCCATATAAAGAAGAAGCAGCAAAATTTGCACATTATAAAGAAGGTGCTATTGCTGAAGGTTTGTATTATTACTTATCAGAACGATTTGCAGATCAGATTGGAAGAGATGTTGTAACACAAGAGCCAGTAATTTATGACTCGTCACACGTAGGAACACTTGAGGATGCGAGACGATATTCAAGAGAAATACCTTCTCAGTTAAGAGAGTGGGTTGATAAAGATTTGACGAGAAGGATCTTTATACCAGATTATGCGCACCTTCGTTTTTATGAGTCAGACGATCAGTTAGCTCAAGTTGTAGATTTTGCACTTCCCGATGGCGTAAGAGATGAGGCATTTCAACGCTATGCGAGTGTTTTACGTCAACCTCATGGTAGTTCACCAGATGAAAGGAAAGCACGACAACGAGAAACAGAAAGTGCTCTCTTAGCCGTAAGACGAAAGATTTTTGATAGAACTGTAGATGTCTTTTCTCATGCTACAGCTTCGTTACATCCAGATATTGAATTAAGTGCTCGAAATCTTGCCGCATATGGTATATCTGAAGGAGAAGGAGCAAAAACGTATTTTGGGCATCACCTCATAAGAGAAGATGATAATAAGCCACTTGCAGAATCGGTCAAAACATTGAGACAAATCGGACATCGAGAGGGAGTATATTTAGATCCTTTGAAGGAAGCAATGGCACAAAGAATACGAGAGCAAGGATTAGATCCAAGACAAGTTGCTCAAGAGGTAAGAAATGCTTATGCAGCAAAAGAAGAAGGAGGAAGTCCTTTTGATGCAATATCTGTAGAAGGAGCAAATTGGTTTATTGCTGAATCATTGTTTGCAACCTCCTCTCTTGAATTTACAGATGGTCGTGTATCTCTTGCTCGTCAACCAGCAGATTATCAATCAGATGTAGGTATAAAACATACAGAAAAAGGGTTAGTAGAACCAGCATTGCCTGATGATGGTTCAAAGCTGACAGAAATAAGAAGGCAAGGGTTTAAGAGTCCTCCAAGAAACGGAGCAGTTGTTGAAGAGCTAGCAACATTTCTTGATGGTCTACAAGCTGCTTAAATTTGTCACCGCATTATAAAAATTCTTAAATCTTGTTCCTGAAAGAATAAGTTGCTAGAATAGCGTTTAAGAAAGGAAATTTGTGGCTGATGCGTGGAGATATTTTTCTCGAATAGCGTACAGCCCTCGGAGCCACCAATCAAAAAATAGCGTATCAAAACATCAAGGAGACTTTGAATTATTAACTCACTATCTCGATATTTTATATAATTTCTGTATGGACACAAAACTACTTCCTATTAAGCCAACGATTAACTTCAATGATTTAGATAAGATTGATGTCAGAATAGGAAGAATTGAAATGGTTGCAGATATAGAAAAGTCTGATAAGCTGGTCAGATTGACTGTTAACTTTGGAGACTTTAAAAGAAACATTTTGGTTGGTTTAAAAAAAGAAAGAAAAAACCCAAAAGAAATCGAAGGAAAACAGGCTTTATTTGTTGTAAATTTAGAGCCTAAAGAAATGATGGGTGAGGTGTCTGAAGGGATGCTTTTTGATATAGGATACTCAAACAAAATTACTCCTGTACTTGCAATCCCTGAAAAGGAAGTTCCAGATGGTATTAGTGCTGGATAATATATATGGATACATTGATCCGCTTCTTCAAACGCTTTACCTTCGATCTTTCCCATGCCTTGTGGTACGCGGCCATCGAATACGATACCAAACTCCAGCAGACAAAAACCACGACAGAACGCATACTCATCTGGCTTATTATCCTTTTACTTTCTGCTCTTTTTGTCGCCGCACTTATATATGGAGTATGGAGACTACTTGACTCAATCGAAATTAAAGGAATTTAAATAAAGATATCAACACACTATCCACGTATAGATAAGAATGACTTAGAAGGTGACAACAATCTAATGAAAAACTTATCCACAATTAAAACATTTTTAATTGGGCTTTTTTATCTTTCTGTTTCTGACGCCTTATTTGTTGATTTTTGGTAAGATTTTCCACATGATTTGCAAAAAAAGGGCTATCTATTTCAGAAAAAAATCGAGAAGGCTTGGAGAATTTTTGATATCGTTTTAGTGTATACGTACAAATACAGGACTCAATCGCTCGGGTTATAGCTACATACAATAACCGTCTTTCTTCGTTCACATCACAATCTGATTTTTCAGAAGGTATAATTCCTTCCTCGCAGCCACAAACAAACACATATTTGAATTCCAATCCTTTTACTGCATGAATAGTAGAAATAGTGATTTTGTCAACTTTGTCGACATAAGTAGGCTCTTCATCAAGTCGGGCAACATACTCAAGCCATTGTGACACTGTCGGCTGGATCGACTCTGCGGCGTCAATAATAGCTCTCACATCTCGCGTTTGTTTTAATCGAAATACCTTGACTGTTTCTTTTACCAAGTCTCCTGCTTTGCTGGGCAAAATGTCAGAATATAAATCAAAAAGTAATTTATATTTATTCATGGCCTCAACCGGCGTCGATTGTTTGATGAAAGAAAAAAATGAATTGGTTGATTTGTCAGGGCCATACTGACTCCCACTCAAAAAACCGTATTCTTTGTCAAAGACAATACTAGCGAGGATGCTATGAGATTTACTTTTGGTAAAAAGAAAAATAAGCCGCAAAAACTCACCTTCTGCGCTTTGAAAAAAACCATCTTCCCCAGAAATCTGAAAAGGGAGGCCTTTTGCGTCAAATGCCTGAATCAGGGCCTCACGGAGATATCCTGACCGATACAATACTGCAATATCTGCAAAAGATGCCCTGGCCAGACTTCCTTCAATCACACCAGTCAGCCCGCATACCTGATTGACAATGTATCTTGCTTCTGAGCGCTCATCCGGTAACTGAATATAATATATACTGCCATCAAAATACTGATAAGGTCTTTGCACCAAACCATCTTTTCTGAGTAGGTTGCCCACCTCTACAATATGCCGATGTGATCGATAATTTACCCCGAGTTGTATCAAACATCCACCATCTGACAATCGTGATCTAAATTCTTTTAAATATTCTTTTTGTGATCCTCTAAATCCATATATCGCCTGCTCCTGATCTCCGATAATAAAAAAACCTGTAGAAGTATCGCTCAGCTTGGTGGCAATTTCGCATTGCAATACATTAAAATCCTGAGCTTCATCTATCAATACATGCTTGAAGCGCGATTCTACCGTCTTTTGTAACAGTTTTTGATTCCATTTAATCAAAATATCATCGTAATCAACCAGTCTTAACTCTTCTAGTTGCAATTGATAATTCTTATAAAGAGAGGCGCTGATTGGACTTTGACTTTGATCTACTCCCATTTTATAACGAGAAATCATGAGAGCGGCTTCTATCGGTGAACGACAAAATTCTTTATACTCATTGTTCTTTTGCAATATATTCTTCAAAATTCTTTGTTGTTGGGCAGAAGTAACAATCTCATTCATTTCTCCTTCTTTAAGTAATGATTGGTAAGCCAATCCGTGCAATGTATATGCGCGAACGGGCAATAAAAGATCGTCAATTTTTCGTTGAAGATCACTTGCGGCCTTACGGGTATAGGTGATAATCGCTATATTCTGAGGCTCTTCTCCTTTTTCAAGTAAACTCAATATACGAGCAATAAGTGTGTGGGTTTTACCGGAACCAGGCCCCGCAACTACATACACTGGCCCACCCTCATATGTGGCCGCCTTATATTGATCAACGTCTAATGAAGAAAAATAACAATGAGACATGCCCTATAATAGCTGAATTTGTGAAGGGTCATCTTTTTTTACATCTAAAATTACATTAATTTTTCCGAATTCACCATCGTAGCCGGGCTGAACACGAATACGATTTGCTTTCATTGCCTCAATCGCCCTTCCTATCTGGCTATGTCCTGCTTTTTCAAACTGAGAGATAGGATACGTTCGCAACAATGTAAATTCATCAGCTGTATCGCTTATAAGTTTGAAATAATAGGCTGTGTTTTTTTTAGAGGCTACCCCACCTCCCATCACCTGAGAAATAAGCTCTGCAAGTGGAATGATATACTCAATGGTTTTTTTATGCGGACTTTTATTTGAGAGTGGCCGGGAAGCGAGACTATCAACTCGATTTTCAACACCTACCACTACCATATGGCCACAAACCGGACATATACCTTCATGCTTTTTTGTCTGCTCGGGGGACCAGCAAATGCCACATGCTCTATGCCCATCATAATGGTACTTCCCTTCCTGGGGATAAAACTCTATGGTGCCAATCAGCTTTTTTCCGTTTGTTTTAAGAGTATTTATCAATTCTTTGTAGCTGGCGATATTCTCAAAAACAGTTGCCTCTCTTCCAAGTTTTTGGGGTGAATGTGCATCCGAATTGGAAATAATAGTTCTATTTTCAAGTTCAGAAATCCTCCAATTCATAAACGGGTCCGAAGACAAACCCGTCTCTACTACTTTTATCTCTTGGGCAAGATCCCCAAAGGCCTCCTCAATACTATCAAACCCTGAACGGGATCCAAACATAGCAAACCATGGTGTCCAAATATGAGCTGGAAAAAATAAAGAATCTTGATCGACATCTAGAGTCATTTCTAATAAATCTCGACTGTCTAGGCCAAGGATCGGCCTTCCATCAGATCGCAAATTACCTATCTGCGTTAGTTTTTCATTCAACTTCAATGCTTTTTCAATACTTGAATACACAATACAATTGTGTAGTCTACGCACCTTCCCCAATCTTTTGTAAATATTGCTGATTTCTACCGTTAATACAAATACAAGTGGATTTCCTCTTACACTTGTAGGGAGCGTCGCATCGATGCTACTTGCAATGTCTGGTCGCAAATGATAATAACCGTCTTGTCCCAACTCAAGTTTTTCTTGAATTTCTGCAAGCCACTTAGGATGAGTAAAATCGCCAGTACCAACAATGGTGATACCTTTTACTTTTGCCCAATAATATAACCATTCAAGTGTGGTGTGTTTGCTTGTTGCTCGTGAATAATGAGAGTGAATATGAAGATCTACGATGCTTTGCATGTAGTATTATACGACTATCTTGGGTGTCGGGATAGCGTAAGTAATTTTAGCGGTATAGTACAGGTTTTTCCGTTTGAGGTAAAATGAGACTCATTCTGCGCTCCTTTTCATTTATACGCTCAATAAAAACTTTGATTTTTTGACCAACTTCAATATCTTCGCCTCCAGTAAGCTTACTTACGTGAATGAGACCTTCCACGCCTGGCTCAAGCCTTACAAAATATCCATATCTTTCTTTACGAATCACTTCTCCCTGCAATTCTTTGTCTTTGGGATATTTCTTTTCAATCTCTTTCCAAGGATCATTTTCAAGTCTTTTTATAGAAAGATTTAACTTCATGTCCTCGTTGTTTTTCTCAACTACCATCACGTTTATCTTGTCTCCTGGCTTTACATAAACATTTGCATTTGTTACCTTTTCCCATGAAATTTCAGAGATATGCACGAGACCTTCAACTCCGTTAACTTCACAAAATATTCCAAATTCTGAAATACCCAACACTTTTGCTTCGTAAGACTCTCCAACTTGAATTGCCTCAAACTTTGATCTTAATTCTTTTTGTGATATATGTAGCACCGCAGCCTTTTGTGAAACGACAAGACGATTTTTTAACTCGTCGACTTCAAGCACTTTTACTTTAATCTTTTGCCCATTAAGACGCGCCGGATCATTTAAGAAATCAGTGGTGAGTTGAATTTTTGGAACAACTCCTCGAATACCCATAAAATCAACAAATACTCCACCCTTGCCAAATTCTCCGCATACAACATCTATATCTTCTTCATTTTTCTTTTTATCTTCTAAAATGCTCCATTTACCTTTTTCAAAAAACTTTCTCATGGAAACGACAGGATAACCATCGCGGGATTCTTCAGAAATGATTCGAACCTTAACGGTATCGTTCTCTTTAAGGTAAGGAAGATATGTGGTGATTTCTTTTAATTCTTTTTCACCCAAAACAGCATAAGCCTTTGCACCTATGTCAAAAAAAACATTTTTACGGGAGAGTGTGAGGATTTTGGCATCTATTTCAGCCCCTTTTTTTATATTAGAAACTGTGTTTTTTTGAAGAAGAGATTCCATTGGGTGGATATCTCCTGTTGATAGTGTTTTTGATTTAGACATTGAACATAATCCTCCTTATCTTTAGTTATAGCTTTTTACTATATCACAAGCTGGCAAAAAAACAAGAGCAAAATTACCAAAACTATATCTCTGTGAGAGTTTTTTTCATTTTTTTATTGGCTTCAAAAATACTTTTCAGGGTTGTGATATTGCCCTGAGTGGTTTTTTTCATTACTTCTGTGATTATTTCACCACGCTTCATGTTGCTTTGGTAGAGCTTTGTCATAAGATCATTAGAGGGTGGTGTAGAACCTTGTTTCTTTGCACTTTTCAACAAAGGTGGTATTTGTTCAAAAAAGTGCTCTGACTTTTGCAGTTCTTTAATAGCGAGCTCTTCTTTACCTTTTTCTGCAAGAAGTAGCGCCGCTGACGTATGTTTGTCGGACAAAAGAAGGTATAGTTGGGCTTTCTTCACAGCATCTCGAGTGGTAAAAACAAACATCGAGTCGCGAACAGATTTTAAAAAATAAAGGGGGTTGTCAGGAAGAAGTCCTGGATACGGAAGGGGATATATGACTTTTCTTTCTTCCACATTAATACTTTTTGTGTGCACTATGGCGTAAATGTGAGGTATTCCCAAGAAGGAAAAACTCAATATGAGAAATATGAAGATGATATGTCGCATCAGTATGATTATATCATCTGATAGCTCAAAAAACAATCCCGCCCCCTTTCTAGCTTTTTAAAACTAAAAAGGTTGGCGGGACTAACGAGTGTTATTATTTAACTCGTCTTTTAAGACTTTTTCCTGAAGTGAAACCAGGAGTCTTGGTGGCAGGAATTTTGATTTCTGCACCAGTCTGAGGATTGCGTCCTTTGCGGGATGCGCGTGTTCTTACTAAGAATGTTCCAAAGCCGGTGACAACTACCTTCTCACCTCTTTCCATAGCATCTGCGATGGTGCCAAATACTGCGTTAACCGCATCTTTTGCTGCTTTTGAGGTAAGTCCTGCTTTTTTTGCTACTTGAGCAATAAGATCAGCTTTTGTCATGTATATTTTTCACCTCCTCTCAATCGAAATTGTCATCCAGAGCCTTCCGAAAGACAATTTCCTAACCATATACAGATTATAGAGAATGTGCTGTCTTGTCAATCTATACATTAAATATCTTATTGCGACTATCTATATCAGTTGTACTTTGCGGTCGCATCTGTCCTGAACTCACGAATGATGGTGACCTTAATTTGTCCAGGGAATACTTCAAATTTCTTTTCAAGCTCTTCTTTGATCTTTGAAGCCATTACGACAGCCTGTTCGTCGTTGATAACATCTGGTTTTACAATAACTCGAAGCTCTCTCCCTGCCTGAAGTGCATATACCTCTCTCACACCTTTGTGAACTCGGGCCGTATCTTCAATAGTTTTTATGCGTTTTAGGTATTCTTGGAAGTCTTCGTGTCTAGCGCCCGGTCGTCCTCCAGATACTGCATCGGCAATATAAACAATAATGGCTTCGATGGAAGGAAATGGTATGTCTTCGTGATGTGCGGCTACACAATCTACCACCTTTTGTGGAAAACCTAATTTTTTCAATAACTCTACGCCAAGTTCGACATGAGAACCTTCTTTATCAGTGATAACTTTTCCAATATCATGAAGAAGACAACCCAGCTTTACCGTATTTACGTCTGCCTTTAGTTCGTGAGCTATGGCCACTCCTATTCTAGTTTCTTCTAATGTATGCAGAATCATATTTTGACCGTATGAGTAGCGATATTTAAAATGACCGAGTAGCTTTACCACTTCTGTTGGAAGGTTAAAAATACCAACCTTATGTGCCATATCCTCACCCGCTTTTAATATCACCTGCTCTACCTCTTTTCGTGTTTTTGTGACAATCTCTTCGATGCGTTGTGGTTGTATTCTGCCGTCTTTGATAAGACGCTCAAGAGAAATGCGGGCAACTTCTCGCCTTACACCATCAAATGAAGAAAGTCTGATAACGCCTTCTTCTTCAAGATCGACATCAACTCCTGTTGCAAGTTCAAAAGCTCGAATATTGCGGCCGTCCTTGCCTATAATTCTCCCTTTATAGTCGTCGCTTGGTAGATGGATAACAGAAAGTGTAAATTCTGAAACGTAATCAGAAGCTCCATATCTCATTGAGTCTATGAGTATTTGTTTAGCTTTTTCTGTAGAGGTTTTTTTTATTTCTTCTTCAGCTGCCTTTATGCGTTGAGCTGTTTCGGCAGTAAGTTTGTCTTCCCATGCTTGAAGTAGTAAATTCCTAGCCTCGTCTTTGGATAGCTGTGCTATTTTTTCCAGCTTAATAAGAATCTTTTCCTTATTTTCTTCATACTCTTTTTTTGCATCTTCGGCTTTTTTTATTTTTTCTTCCCATGTTTTTTGTTGTTGCGTTATTTGTGACTCTTTGTAATCAAGATTTTGCTCTTTACGGCTTATTCTTTTTTCAATTTCAATACTCTCTGTTACCGCTTTGCGGGCTGATCTTTCTGCATCCTGTTTGATATGGATTGCTTCTTCGGTTGCGCGAAGAACAATCTCTTTTGCTGTTTGTTGGGCTTTAGAGATTTCTTCACTGTGTTGTTTTTTAAACAAAAACTGGATAAAAGATTGAAACATAAATGTAAATAGCGTTCTAGCTTATTTTTGCAACAAAACCCATTTAAGGAAGTTGTGTGTGGTAAAAAAATACTGAAGGATGGTGTGATGACAATAAAATTTTCATCTTTATTTCTATATCGTTTGAATATATGATTTTATTTCCCAATCCCCTACCCCTATTCCTTGTGGGTTGTCGATACTTGTATAAGCGAAACGTGTATAATTTTTAATTATCCAATTTTACTCTGCGATTCTCTCTTCTTCAATTGCTTTTTGTATGGCCTCATATGAAAAGCCTTTTTGTCTTAAATAAAAAAACAATTTTTGCTTTATTTCCTTGTTCTGAAGATTAGAAAGGCTTGTTTTCTTTTTTTGAATGAGAGGACGGATGAGTTCGGCCTCATCTACTGGATTTGATTGTACGTAATTTTCAATCAATTCTTCAGGTATGCCTTTTCGCAGAAGGTTGTTTTTAAGAAACGCCATTCCCTTTTTACCACGTCTAAGTTTGACTTCAAAATAATTCTCTACATACTTTTTGTCGTCTATTAAAAACTCGCTTTTTAGCTCATTCAGAGCGGTGTCTATGTCTTCTTCCGTAGCAAAACACTCGTCTTTTTTTGTTTCTAAATACTCTTTCACCTCGTATGTTGTCCTCTGTGAAAAAGCAAGATAAGCATATGCTTTTTTCTTCAGACATGCTGTGTGCCTTTGCACTTCTTCCTGCTTGTTGTCCATCTGTATGGATTAACTTTCTTTACTTTCTTTTTTTGCTTCTGTTTTTTTACCTGAAACGCTGTCATAAACAGCCTTTAGAACTTTTTCTTTGAGTTTGACATCTTGTTCAAAAGCGGTTTTTACTTGCTCTACACCTTGTCCAAGGGTACTACCTTCATATTTTATGAATGCTCCGCTTTTTTCGAGAACACCTTGAGTGATCCCCATCTCTATCATACCTCCAATTTTGTCTACTCCGTCTGCGGTAATAGTAAATTCAGCAATTTTAAACGGAGGAGAAACTTTGTTTTTGACAATTTTTACCTTCACGCGCGCACCATACACATCATCACCTTTTTTCAGTGTTTGAATTTTTCGAACATCCATGCGCACAGATGCATAAAATTTCAGCGCCATGCCTCCTGGAGTTGTTTCGGGGTTTCCAAACATTACGCCAATTTTTAGTCTCAACTGGTTTGTAAACACGATAGTTGTTTTTGACTTTGAAACAATAGCTGTCAGTTTGCGAAGAGCCTGAGACATAAGACGAGCTTGTAAGCCCATTTGTGACTCTCCCATTTCTCCCTCTATTTCAGCGCGTGGAACAAGCGCCGCTACAGAATCTACAACTATGAGATCAATTCCTCCAGAGCGCACCAGCGTTTCGGTTATTTCGAGTGCTTGTTCTCCTGTATCGGGCTGAGATATTAATAATTGATCCAGGTTAACTCCTATTTTTTCTGCCCAGGTTGGATCAAGCGCGTGTTCGGCATCTATAAAAGCGGCAGTTCCTCCTTGTTTCTGTGCTTGCGCGATTAATGAAAGGGTGATGGTGGTTTTTCCTGACGCTTCAGGCCCATACAATTCTATAATTCTTCCTTTCGGAATACCACCAACGCCAAGAGCGATGTCTAGTGGTGGAATACCAGTAGGCACCGCTTCTATTGCGACAACTGGTCTGTCTCCCAGCTTCATAATTGCACCGCCTCCCCATTGTTTTTTAATTTGTTCGATGGCCATCTCTACAGCCTTCATTTTTTGTGTATCGATTGATTTGTCAGACATGTAATAAAATTAAATGATAATTCTATAAATAAAAGTCTCATTATTATGACAGACTTTTTTGACTATTTCAAACAAGTATATATATCTTTTACGTAACGATTACGTTCTGCGAGAGTGTCGTTGTGTCAAAAAAATCTATGTGGAAGAGGTGTCGTATCTCCTATCTTTTAAGATATTTTTTTTAAGTATACACCTGCAGCAGTGGCAAGAGAAGTAAAGATCATTACCATTGTTCCAGCGCCTGTTTGAGGAATTTCATTTGGTTGTACAATCACCCTTTGTTTTGTCTGTGTATATTGAGCATATGTTGGTGTTGGGGTTTTTGTAACAACTCGATTATCGTTTTCGTTGATTGTGTTTGGTTTATACGATGAATCCGCGATTGTTGTTGGGGTTGTTTTGTAAACACTGATTTTTGTGGTTGTGGGAAGGGTGCCCACGGAAGGTTTAGTTGTGGGTGTTGGAGTTGAGCTTGAAAACCAAGAGAAAGGATCAAATCCTCCCGAAGCGGCTGTTGGACTAATAGAGGGAGAGATGCTTATGGTTTGTGTTCGTGTGCTAGTCGTCTGTGACGTTCTAAATTGACGCGCAATAAGGATAAAAAGAAGAATTACTACGATAAATCCAACAACTAACGAAATGATTTTATTTAATTCCATACGATAATTATAATACTATAGGTTTTATATGTCAATGGTTACTCTATTTTTATCCGTGGGCAATAGTAAATGATATGATGTTTTTAACCCCAGTTTTTTTTAGCTCATTTCCTACCTCTTTACATGTACTACCGGTTGTATAAACATCATCAACCACAATAATTGTATCGTGCGTTTCGTATTTTTGTGACAATTTAAAAGCTCCTCGAACATTTTCTATTCTATCTTGTTTTTCTTGTTTAATTACTTGAGCGGGTGTATCTATCACTCTTTCTACTAGAGAAATTGTTGGAATTTGAAGATAGATTGAAAGTTGTTGGGCTATATAATAAGCCTGATTAAATCCTCTTGTTTTTATTCTATTGGGGTGGAGTGGTACTGGTTGAATCGCCGCGTTGCCGGAAATAAACTTTCTAAAAGGAAAAAATGCCTTATATATACTTCCTTCGCTTGTTTTTAATATGTCTTTTGTCATTTGAGAAAACCTTTTATATTTTATTTCCTTTAGCATTGTTTTTATAACTCCACTATACGAATAAAGACTGATTGAGGCAAATAAAGGCGTTTTGTTTTGACACTCAAAGTGAGTAAATCCTAATTCGCTAACTCGTTCACATGCGCTACACCTCTGCTCTTCAAGAGGAACAAAAAGAGATGTACAGTTTTTACATACATAATCTCCATAGACCGAACACACAACGCAAAATTTTGGATAAAAAATGTCTATGAAATTCATGTCGCTATTATACTCTTCGTTTTTTACTGTTCTATCCTGTTGAAAAAATTCGTTCATATGTTTATCATTTGTGGATAACTTATCCACAAACTATGCAGAGTGCTTGGGTGACCTTTTTACAATCGTTGGATCGTTCGCAAAATAAAAATCCTGTTTTTCTTTCTATTCTTCGTGGTGTAAGGCTTTCAGAAGAAAAAGATACTGAGTTTATTCTTACATGTGAAAGTATTGGACAACTCAACTATTTAGAGAAAAGAAAAAAAGAGATAGAAGAAATGATTGTTGAGTTAATAGGAAAAACGGTGTCTGTTTCTTTCATCATGCATGAAGAAAAAAAAGAAGAGAGTGGTGGACCGTTGCTCGACTTTCAACCCACAAGAGATGATGTCGCAAGAAAAGCTGGTATAAACCCACATTTTACTTTTCAAAATTTTGCTGTTTCTGGAAGCAATCAGGTTGCCTTTGCTGCCGCACAATCAGTATCCCAAATGCTTGGGTCTTCTTATAACCCCCTTTTTCTATATGGTGGTGTTGGTGTGGGAAAAACACACCTTGCGCAGGCGGTGGCTCAAACCGTCCTTGAAAAAAATCCCGAACTTCATGTGTTTTTTTGTTCTGGCGAACGCTTTATGAATGAGCTTATAGAGTCGATTCGCGAAAAAAACACTGTCCGTTTTCGTAAAAAATACAGATCTTTGCAGCTCATTATTATCGATGATATCCAATTTATCGCGGGTAAACAGACTGTTCAAGAAGAATTTTTCCACACATTTAATAGTATAGTTTCGGCGGGTGGACAAATCATACTTACTTCGGATAGACACCCACATGAGATAAAAAATCTTGAAGACCGTCTCCGCTCAAGATTCTCTGGTGGTCTTATTGTTGACATCCAACAACCAGATTTTGAATTGCGGACAGCAATCCTTCTTATCAAAGCAAAAGAAAAAAACATTGACATTGATATGGATGCAGCAAAGGCGGTCGCAGAAAATGTGGTAGACACGCGCTCACTTGAAGGAATGCTGCTTTCGCTTTATGCTCAAAGTCTCACTAAAAATAGACGCATTGATCTAGAATTGATAGACGTCTATCTAAACAAAAAAACAGGTCAAAAAAAACAGACCACATCACCCCAAGACATCATGAAAGCAGTAGGTATTTATTACAATATCAAAATATCCCATCTAAAAGGGGATTCGAGAAAAAGTGAAATAGCTTTCGCCAGACAGGTTGCAATGTATTTATTGAGAAAAGAGTTGGGGTTAAATCTAGAAGATGTTGCTCGTTTAGTTAAAAGACGCGATCACACTACTGTTATTCATGCTGTAAACAAAATTCAAAAAGCAGTTATAAAAGACCCGGCGTTTAAGGAAGAGATTGATACGATAGCCCGGTCTGTGAAGTCATCAACATAGTGTCTACACTGTATCAACATCAATTTATTCATAATTGGTGGGTGTTGAAAAGCCGTCTGTAATTTTATACACTTATCCACACCTACTAATACTACTAATTTATTAGAAACTATTCGAAAACACCATGAAATGTACTATATCAAAGGACTTGCTTGTGGAAAAGATTTCTGAAGCAGGTAAATTTACCTCAGACAGGTTAACTTCCCTATCTATATTGAAAGGTATATATATAAAACTACAAGGGGGTAAGATGCACTTTTATTCAACCAACCTTAACATGTTTTATCACTCCACAATACCTTTAGATATTCCTGATGAAGTTTCTATAATAATTGATCCAAAAAAAGTTCTCGAATTTATTCAATTACTCTACCCAGGCGATGTATCATTTTCAATGGAAGGCGATTCTATTATTTTAAGCCAGGGTAAAGTTTCAGGCTCATTTGCAGCCATACAAGGTGACGATTTTCCTCTCCCACCCGTTTTGGTTGAGGATGCTCAAAGCTTAGACGTGTCATTTATTTCCGATAAATTACCATTTATTCTATCTACTGCATCAACCGATGAATCCCGTCCAGTACTCTCAGGTATTAGTTTTGTCATGAAAGACGACGAGCTCTTAATTGTTTCAACCGACGGCTTTAGACTCTCACTATGGAAAAAACAAGGAATAAAAGGTTTTGAATCGATGATCATACCCGCAGACTTTTTAAAAGAGTTGCTACATATTGTGGGTAATAAGAAAAGCATATTTTTCACATACTCCAAAAAGGAAAATATTGTTTCGTTCAAAATTGAAAGTACAACCCTATATACAAGATTAATTGATGGTGAATTCCCTCCGTTCGAAAAAGTAATCCCGCCGGAAAAAGCGACCACAGTAATAGTTAAAAGAGAAGATATTCTGAGAAGTACCAAAATCATCTCAATTTTTGCGCGAGACTTGTCCAACATCATTATTTATACATTTTCTAAGGAAGGCGTATTGTTGAGTCCGAAAAAAGCTGATAAAAGCGACAACACCGCTTCTATAGAGGCTCAATTTGAGGGTGAAGAGCAGAAAGTCGCCTTTAATTATAGGTATGTGATTGAGTTTTTAAACAACACCAAAGCAAATGAGGTTGTGTTTGAAATTTTAAGACCAGATGCCCCAGTTGTTGTGAGAGAAAAAGATGACAGTTCGTTTATGCATATTATTATGCCTGTTAGAATACAAGAATAAATCTTTTTGCTAATAACGTATAATGAAAGAGTGAATAATCAAAAATATACATATTCCTTATCCTTTCAGACAATCGCTCTCTTTATATTATTTCCTTTGGCTCTTTTTTTCATCTGGAGTATAAGGGACATTATTTTTTCTTTACTCATAGGGTTTATCTTGATGAGCGCACTCCGACCAGGCGTAAAAAGACTTATTGACGTGGGCGTTCCTCATTATGTCGCCGTGATTCTTGTATATCTCCTATTCATCTTTATCGTTACACTACTTATTTCGCTAATTATTCCACCTATTATTTTTGAGACAACTGGCCTTATAGCCAACTTACCACTCATTGTGGAGAGGATTTCTCCCCAAATGAGCAAGTTTTTTGACTTAGAGCATTTAAGCAGCTACGTTCCCAATGTAACAGATAACGTAGTAAGTCTAATTTCTGGTATTTTTTCTAACACTGTTTTTGTGGTGAGTACGCTTTTTTTTGGCCTTTATTTATTGCTGGATGAAGAGTTGTTGGGTACCGTTGTTCACCGATACGCCCCAAAAGATCGAGCCAGAAGAATCGTTGCGTTGTTGAGAACAGCTGAACAGCGGATGTCTTCTTGGTTTTGGGGCGAAGTAACTCTAATGACATTGGTGGGCATATTTACTTTCATAGGACTTAATATTATCGGAGTGAGATATGCTATTCCGCTTGCTGTTTTAGCTGGTCTTTTAGAAATAGTGCCAAATATTGGTCCCACTATTTCTGCAATCCCAGCCGTTATTATTGGTTTTAGCATGTCTGCGTTTACTGGAGTATCTACACTTGCTCTTTATATTGTCATTCAGCAGCTTGAGAACAGTTTTGTCGTACCTATGGTAATGAAACGAGCGGTTGGTATCAATCCCATAGTTACATTGCTTATGTTACTTATTGGGACCAGGGTTGGTGGAATACTTGGAGTTTTGCTTGCTATACCAATATTTCTTTTTGTTGAGACTATTGCCGCAGAGTTGCTACATCTAAGCCAATACGGGAATAATGCGGAAATAGTGCGGGATAAAAAGACTCCTGTATAATGGTAAGTCATGCCTGACACACATTGGCCCCAAACCATCAACCTACTTGCGGATTTGGTTGTATATGAATCCAGCAATATTCAAACGTTTCTCAAAAAGCTTATCCTCATTGTTATGCGTCTTGTTCCTGTTGACTCGTGTTTGATTTATGTGAGAGATCGACAAGGCGAAAAATTTACTCTCATTGGCTCTAAAAAAAAGCACTCAAAGCTTATTGGAAAGATACAGATACAATCCGGAGAAGGTATTACAGGATGGGTTGCACACCATAGTAGTAGTGTAATCATATGTAAAAAAGCATATGCAGATAAACGATTTAAACGTTTTGCTGAATTGCCAGAAGATTCATACGAAGCTTTTTTATCTATTCCAATCACAGACAAAGACGGTGTAATCGGAGTTATAAATTTGCAAAATAAACTCCCCTACTCTTTTGCAAAAAAGCAAGTATCACAGGTGCAGGCAATTGTACACCTTATTTCTTCCGCTTTTTCAAAAGCCACTCTTGATTACCGCATTAGTCATTTACAAAATGAACTAAATGAAAGAAAGGTTATTGAAAAAGCAAAAGGGGTGCTTATGAAAAAACGTGGACTTTCAGAAAAAGAGGCATACGATTTGCTCAGAACAGAAGCTATGAAAAAAAGAAAAACAAAGCGTGAAATTGCTGATGCCGTGCTCCTATTGTGGGGGTAGCGGTAATAAAGCGGTAAATATGCGGGAATAATTCTCTTGTGTAAATCCCAAGAAAATCTATATAATACTTTCATTCTTCCTTCTCAAAGCTGAGAACAGAGGCTACAGAGTCGTACCTCCCTTTTTCATTTTTATGCGCTCATAAAGCGCACTTTTTATAAATTTTTTTATATTTCTATGGTGAGTTATAAAAAAGCAATCGACCTTATTCGAGCAAAAGAAATTCAATTTGTTGATTTAAAATTTTGTGACATTCGAGGAGTTTGGCAGCACTTGACAGTTTCTGGAAAAGTTTTTATTGAGGCAGAAAAACAAGGTGGAATCGGTTTTGATGGTTCGAGCATCCGCGGACTCCAGAGCATAAATGAAAGCGATATGCTTCTTGTTCCTGATACAGAAACCTGTTTTATTGATCCTTTTTTTGAAAAAACTCTTTCATGTATTTGTAGTATGTATGATCCACTTCAGAAGAAACCATCACCCAAAGACCCTCGCCACACAGCGAAAAAAGCCGAACAATACCTCAAAGACACCAAGATGGGCACACTTTCATATTGGGGACCTGAAATCGAGTTTTTTCTTTTTGAAAAAGCCACGGTGGAGTTTTCTCCATATCATCAGTCTGTGGTACTTCAAAGCAGAGAGCTCCCAGAAAGTAGCAAGGGAGCGATGTATGAAAACGATGGTTATGCGCTCATCACCAAAGGTGGTTATTTTCCTGCAAGCCCCTTTGATAAACTACAAGACTACCGCTCAGAGGTAGTAAAAATACTTGAGGATCTTGGTGTGGAGGTTGAGATGCATCATCATGAGGTTGCTGCCGCTGGACAGGTCGAGATAGATATGAAATACGACACATTGGTGCGTATGGCAGATAAAGTAATGATGTATAAATATGTTGCCAGGAATGTGGCACAGCGTATGGGTCTCACCGCCATATTTTTGCCAAAACCCGTGTATGGAGACAATGGGTCGGGTATGCACGTGCACCAAAGTATCTTTAATAAAGACAAAAATGTCTTTTATGACTCAAAAGGTTATGGAGAGCTTTCAAAAAAAGGGTACGCATATATTGCTGGACTGTTGACACACATCAAAAGCTTGTTGGCGTTTTCAAACCCAACCACCAACTCATACCGCCGACTTGTCCCCCATTTTGAAGCGCCGACAACTATTGCTTTTTCTGCAAGAAACAGAAGTGCGGCGGTTCGGATACCTCTATATTTTAGTAAATCCGAAAAATCAAAAAGACTTGAATTTAGATGTCCAGATCCAGCATGCAATCCCTACCTTGCTTTTTCTTCCCAGCTTATAGCGGGAGTAGATGGCATGAAAAGGTCGTATGACCCCGCAAAACTCGGATTTGGCCCATTTGAGGAGAATATATGGGAACGGTCAGACATTCCACAAACACCAAAGAGTTTATTTGATACACTATCCGCTCTTGAATCAGACGAGGTATATGCAAAATCAGGCGTTTTTTCGAAAGAGCTGGTGAAGAGCTATATAGATCTTAAAAAGCAAGAGGCTATTTCCGCTGAAATGCATCCATCTGTAGCTGATTTTTATTATTATGGTGACTTGTAAGGACTAGAAAGTTGTACTAAATAAATCAATGGGGATTGGAAATATCTACTTGACGGTCACAATGGTTTAAAAGCAAAAAAACAACTATTTTTGAGGCCTGATTTCTTGTAGGGTTTACCCCTCCTATGTGTGTGTCGATTTTGTCATGCAGACGCTCTTATTCAGAGGGGAAACAACCAGAAATAAAAATACCGGATTCCTGTTTGCCGGCAGCCAGGATCAGTTTGCACAAACAAAACGACAAAGTGTTTTGTTAGTTCGACACGAAGCAATTCATTATTTCCCTGCATTTTTTTGCAACTCCGACAAAATATTTCGAGTTTCGTTTTTATATAGTTCTACATGTGGTTGGTCGAAGGTATTAACACCCATAAGTTTGCCCAGATACATCATTTCTATCATCTTAAATTGCATATATTCTGCTATTGTGTGTTCTGATAGCCCAGAAAAACCAATGGACATAAATGGCAAACCCTGCTTGATATATGCTTTCATCGTTCCTTGTATTATCGCGCCCATCACATCGGCAACCGCAAGATTCTCAAGTCCGTCCACCAATCCATATACAGATTCTTGAGGAACTTTCATGGTTCTTGCTGGAGCTGTTTCAAATATGAAGGTAGTTATTTTGTCTTTTGGGCCACCCAGATATAGTTGTCCCACAGAATGAAGGTCGGTTGAGCCAATAGAAACCGTAGGAGTGATACCCTTTTCTTCTTTTCCAATACTTTCACCCATCAGTTGACGATACCATTTTCCAAGAGACTCAAGTTGAGGAAGAAAAATAAACGTATCGTTCATGGGCACGCCCTTAGTCCAGTGATAATAAAGAGTAATAGCGGATATAAGCGCTAGATTTCCAGATTCAGAAAAAAGATTGTCGTTGAGGGATTTTTGAGCCCCAGCCCGCAGTTTAACAATGTCAATCCCCGCAAGTATAAGTGGAAGTAGGCCGACATTTGAAAACACCGAATATCTACCACCAACGAGATGAGGGAGGGTAAGTGTGCGTATATTGTTTTTTTGTCCAGCGACATACATTTTTGAATCCTGGTCGGTCGTGAAAATAATTCGATCAGAAATATCACCAAATTTTGTTGCAAGAGCGTGGGACAAAACCTCAAGATTTACCGCAGTTTCGGTAGTTCCGCCAGATTTGCTGATTGCATTTATAACAAATTCTTCTTTTGATTTGAGTGTTTTTACAAATTGAGTAGCATGTAAAAGTGTTGTCTCATCTTGGGTGTCAAGGAAAATGATTTTGGGAAAACGGTTCGGCAACAAAGAATCATAAGCACCATACAATCCGTCATAAATAGCTTTTGTACCCAAATTCGAACCTCCAATACCGATAACAAAAATATGAGTTAATTTTTCTCTTTTAAAGTTTTGTGCCGCGCCTTGAGCCTGTTTTAGAATTTCGTCGTCAAAAGAAAGTGCGAGACTACACTCTGGATCTGTATAATCTCTTTTTTTTGCAACCAAAGCTAAATGAGAAGTATAACTTTTTAACTGCTCGGTCATTTGAGCGATATATTCTTCTGGAACAAGAGAATTGGTGTTGATTGTATATTGCATGTTACTTATAAATTTATAATGGTTGATGTGAGCGAAGTACTGTCGCGCCACCAGTCAATGGTTCGACTGTATATTTTTTTGTGTTAAAGGGTATAAAACATGAGTGACCACGATGTATTGTAAGTCTTTTGTGATCGTCAGAGATGCGAATTGCTCCGTCACGCACGTACAGATGTTGATACGAATCTTGTAGATATTCTGTTTGGGTTTTGTCGTAGTGTTGAATATCCATCTGATAATATGGTGTTTTGAGGTTCGGATCATCAAGTGAATTTTTTTTGAGACTTCTTATATCATTTTCTTTCTCCCCTGTTTCAATAAAACGAAAATAATCCTCAATGTGAATTTCTCTGATCGTGCCATCGTCTTTGATTTTTCCCTGGTCAAATGAACGTATGGTGCATCTATCGTCTGCAACATCCAACTGTACTTCATAGATGACATTTCCGAGTTTATTTTGCGCGTTTTCTTCCCATGAGTGAGTCACGGCTCCAGCGCTTAGATCAATAAGCGACCCTTTTTCAACATTGTATGTATTTACAAATTGCCATGGATTAACAGATTTTATAAATGTCGAAGCCCGACTTCTCCCCTCCTCTAAACTCAGGTCACCTTTTTGTATTTGAGCACTTATTTTTTTCATGAATTGTTCAATCTGCAAACAACTTTCTTTATATTTTGCAATGTCTATATCTTTTTTTATTCCACACGTGATGGTGCCATTTTCCAAAAAGTACCACGACTCGGGCTTTGCCACCCATCTTTCATGTTTTTCTCCAGGCTTTATGTGTAGTTGAAATGAGTTGCCCGCAGCCTGATTGAGCTTGATAAGAAGCGGCATGATATTATGATATTTTTTAGCTATAGAAGGCCCTAATATCATTTGTGGATCTTGTTTTACAACATCAGACAAGGGTAAATGTTTTTGTTTGGGAGCTGATAGAATCTTGCCTGCGGTGTCTGCAATGCAAAAATCAAAGCCGGTAGAACTCGAATCTGTCACTTGCGTTGCAAGGAGCGAATGGCCTGAAAGCTCAAAACTCTGGCCTATTTTGAGACTCTTAAGCCGTTGATCTTCAGACCAGTCCTTTAACTCGGAAATATAAAATCCACCCCAAGTCGGTTGAGGAATGAGTGACGGAATAATAAGATGCATAGAACAATAGAATGTCCTATTTTACATTATTCTTCTTTATGAGGGTAGTGATCGATTTATGAATGTAAAGAATGCTAATTGACCGTGATATTTACAAAATCTCCAGAACCACAATCATAATAATTTGCGGCCGTACAATCTACCTTATTTGGGAGATTTGGATTGGAAGAGTTATGGCGACAGTCCGGATTGCCTGAACACATGAGCCGGTTTTCTCTATTTTTCGCATTGACAACTATCACGTAATTTCCGGGCGCGCCAGGAGTCCAGGTAACGCGCGTATTGTAAGAAGCTACGGGTGTAGAAAGCTGAGAGCTTTGAATCATGCACCATTTACCACTTGCACCCGTTACCGTGGTACCGGCGGGGCAAGGCGCAACTATTGGGTTTCCCGCTCCATCAGTCGTGGCTATCAAAAGATCGCTACTTTCCAAAGTATTGCTGGGAGCCGATTGAGTATAACGGTCTATGGTTATGGTATTGTTGACGGTGTATGGACCTGAAGATTGAATAAAGAGTGATGCAGCCGGGGCGGTGGGTACCGGTGTTGCTGGAGGTACGGGTGTGCTGGTTGGAGTCGCGGTTGGGGGAGTACAATTTGGACTTGTTGCAGCTTCTACAGTCACGCGTATTGAATCATTTGAGCCACAGCTATTCCATGTAGCTCCACAATTCAATCCTCCGCCGTTTATAGTACATTCAGGATTGCCAGAGCACATAAGTTGGTTTTCTCTGTTTTTGGCATTTACTACTATCACATAGGTGCCTGTTTGGGCAGGGGTCCAGCTTATCGTATTGGAAAATGTTGTTTTTCCTGCAACTGACACATTGTAAATATCATTAAACATACACCATTTACCACTTGCTCCAGTAGCAGATGTGCCCGGTGGACATGTCCATACTTGTGGGACATTGTTGCCATCAAGAAGGCCGATAAGTAAATCAGATGATTCTAAACCATTATTTATACCTGCGTTTGCCACTCGCTTTATCCAAGCAACTTTTGAAGTGCAGTACGGACTTGGTGTTTCCATATTTACCGAGGAGTTTGGATAAGATTCCGGACCCGGTGTTGGTGGAGCTGTCGGGATATTAGTCGGCACTGTGGGAATAATTGGACCTGTTGGAACAATAGGTTGAGTCGGAGCAAATGTATTTGTCGGAGTGGGAGGTGAGGTGGGAATAAAGACGTCTGTTGGGGCAGGACCAGTAGGAACAAAAGTGGGCGTTGTGGTTGCTGCCGGTGGAACATTGGTAGATTTTGGAGTGGGGAGCGGTGTCGCGGTAGTCAATGTGTTTCGCACCGTTAATAATAGATTGGCATTTGCACCACATGTATACCAACCCGAGACGGTACAATTTGAAGCACCTCCATTAAAGTCGCATTGCGGATTTCCACTACACATATTTCCACCACCTAGGGCTTTTCCGTTCACCACGATGTAATAATCACCAGCGGTTTCAGGTACATATGTGAAGATACGTTGGCCATTTTGTTGATTGTTAAAAGATAGAGTGGTAATTTTGCACCAAATCGTATTGGTGGTTGACGTTGTCTTGTAAGGACAAGTAGACCATTTGGAAAAATCCTTTTTACCAATAAATATTTCTGCGTTTTCAAGAAGGTTGGGTGATGGGGTTTGGGCCTTGACTGTAAAACTCAAAGAGTCGTTGACATATGCGACTGTCCAATTATTTACTGTTTTTTCAATGCTAAATTGCACTGGAATATCACGAAGTGGAGTTGGGGTAGTGGTGGGGATAGTAGGATTTGAAGTTGGAGTTGCCGATGGTTTGGTATTATTACCACTACCATTATTTCCTCCACCCGGGTCAGAAGTTGGCATCACACCCGTTATACCTGTTTGTGAAGTGGGGGTTGGTTGTGAATTTTGCCCTCCAGACTGAGTAGGAGTAGGACTATGAGTGGGAACCGGATTGCCCTTGCCAGTCTGAAGGGGAGTTGGACTGTGAGTAGCGATAGGATTGCCTTTGACGTTTGTAGGAGTGGGTGTATTTGGAGGTGTGGGGGTTTTGGTTGGAATAGGAGTATTTGTTGGTTTGGGTGTTTGGGTTGGAATCGAAGGGATGGCGGCCGTAGGGCCAGCATAATTTACTCCCGCTCCTCTATCTCGTTCATCAGGTCTCAAATCAGGATAATTAAATTGCCATGGGATAGAAAAAGCCAACTCTTCTGCACGGGATCCATATGTGGTATTTTGATTTCGTATGAAGATGCTGCTCAACAGTACGACAAGAGCAGCAAGACCTATAGCCCCAAGAACAAAGGGTTTATTGTCATGCACGTGTTTTTGAAAATGGCGGGAAATCTTTTTCATGAAGAGAAAAGAATAATCATGTTGTAATTAAGATAACAATGTTCAGAATTAAAGTCAATAATAGTTAATAAAGTAGTTCATCAAGTTCATAAAGTTATAAAGTAGGTGTTAGGTTTAAGGTTTTAGGTGTTAGCTTATTAGAGTTGTAGGTAATGGGTAAAAGTGAAAAGGTAAAAGGTCTTAGCTTATTAGGTATAAGTAAAAAGTAAAAGAGAGAAGGCACGATTTGTGAAGAATGAATTTTCAAACGATCTTATCATATGACATACAATAATAAAAATACATGTCTTGCTGCATGTCTACCAATGAGGTGGGAATTTATTTTATCATCTGAAAACGAAAAGATATTATTTGTGCAGCATCAATAGCAAATTGTGAATTGTCGAGTTTTGATTGATTTGATTTTTATCTTGAAGAAACATAAGGTATATATATGAGAGGAAAGCAATTTTTATTACGTTTTATTAAAAGCACAATTTTTTCTCTTAGAATTATTATTTTTTTTGTATTTTTTATCTCTGCTTTTAAATTCGTATTAGCCGCTCCTGCTGGCGAAACTTGCGGATATCATGCTTTGCCCTGTTGTTCTGGGGCTCAGGTTGGTTCCACCTGTCATGACGGATCCACGTGCATGCCAAATCAATATTGCGTGTTTCCTGTTGGTTATACACCATCACCCACTCCTACAATTGATTATTCTTTTTATCCCACCAATACTCCGGCTCAAGCAGTCACCCCAACAAACATACCATCAATTTTACCCACATCGGCACCCTTAGTATCAGTCATGCCAACTCTATCAACAAATGCTAATTGCGGCTCAGGAGGACAATCTTGCTGTGCTCCCATCCGACTGATTCAAGATCCTCGTCAATCTCAAGCCCAGACATCACGTGAGGGTTATTGTTATATACCTTATTATTGTAGCTCAGGAGTGTGCACAATAAAAACAAATACTCCTGCTCCCACTGGGATTTCGGTGCTTTCACCCACTGCTCTTCCGGGCAATTATCAATCAGGATCCTCAGGCAAGACTACAAAAGCAAATCAACAATTGCCTGTTTCTCTTGAAAAGCTAATACAAAAAAGTGGTGGTCGCTATGATCGTTTCGCGGGCAGATTTACTCTCACGGAGGATGTTTCATTGCCTTTGTGTCCGGACTCGTTGGGAAGCCTTGGCAAAGATCAAAGCGCATGTATTTTATTCAAATAACAAAAGTTGTGCGCTTATCGTCATGCTGAGCTTGTTTCAGCATCGCATTTAACTAAAGATCCCTGCCTACCGGCAGGCAGGCCGGATTGAGTCCGGGATGACAAGTTGTTCTATTTCATAGATTTACATATAAATCCAGTAAATAATTTTATGAGTCACCAAACTTCATTACGAATCAGAATACTTGTTGCGATGATTATTGCATTTTTTATCGTCTGGCTTGGAGGACCAGCGGTTTTTGTTGCAGATTCACCACGTGTACGCTCAGAAGTGAAGGAGGAACTACTATTGTTACCGAGTCGTCTGTATGCGCTTGTCACACACGGGTTTGATTTTACGTATGCAGATAATGCCACTGAGACTTCGCGCATGTCTCGAGCCTCTACAGTGCCCCAGAGCATGAGTTATTCCAAAACGTCGTCACAGGTTGCTGTCGGAACAGATAAAAAAAGCAACATGCAATATGTGCGTCTCTCAAAAGGGACTGTTGTTGAAGTCCACACAGTGCAACTATCTGATGGGCGAAATGTGAGGATTTATATGCCGAAGTAGACTTTGGACTTTAGACTGTAGACGTTAGACACGTTTCATAAAATGCACTATTTATTATCCTGTGAAATAAAAGCCGTCATACCTTTCAACGTTTACCTCACGTTTTATTGTTTACAAAAAGGAAGTTTACATATGAGTCACTATTGATTTTGTACAACTCATTCGTAATTTTGATATAAAGATATAATGGATAAAGAATTCACAGTGAACCCGATAATTGATACAAACGATAAGAAGTCTCATGTGCCAATCGTGGCTCCAGTAGGAAGTGAGATAGGCGCCTTGTTGATCCAAAAACAGTCGACGCGGGCAGGCAGCTTCATATCGCAAATCTTCAACCCGGAGCTACACAACAAGAAAATACAAAAGAGATAGATATTGGCTAAACTTATTTATCAAATTTTTATTTGTACATATAATATATGGAAACAAAATCAGAGCTACCCAATAATCCCACTGTTGAGTCATTAAATGGAAAGCCGCCACAGCAGAAAGACGTTGTGGGTCAGGTGACAGGAAGTATTGTCTTTGCTCTTATTGAACAAAGTCTTCAGGCGGGTAATAGTATCACTTTACCTGACGGAACACCGTTATTGACACCATTATCACCAGCCCTCGAGGAAGTTTCACATTAATATGTACATCGGCCCTTTCTTTTTGGATACCAAAGAGCTTTTTCTTGTGATGGCGGTTTTTATACTTGGAGCGCTTTTATGGTTTCGTATTCCTCTTTGGTGGTTTGATGGCAGAGCTCTACTTACCATCAGTGTATTGGCGCTTCTTATCAAAGGGCTTTTGCCAGCGGTACACAACGAAGCATTTTTTACATTGACTCTCGTTACTATTATCCTCTCGCTCTATTTGTCATTTTTTTATTTAGTTATTTTTTACATACTTTCATTTTTTCTATTTCGTCTTTTGCGAGTCATATAAGTATGCAGTATAATGTGTCAACATGACTTATCTGCTTGTGTATGCCCGCGCTATGCGAGTAAACCAGTGGACTAAAAATTTTGTTATTTTTGCCGCCATTCTTTTTACCGGCAAACTTTTTCAATGGAGTTTGTTACTGCAGGCAGGAACAGCTTTTGTGATATTTTGTCTCCTTTCTTCAACTTCTTATATTCTCAACGATATTATGGATTATCAATATGATAAAAAACACCCTGTTAAACGACACCGTCCTCTTGCATCAGGTGCAATATCTATCCCTCAGGCAACCTCGATTGCATTTCTTCTCACCATTACGTCTCTTATTTTTGCGCTCCTTTTTTCGATTCAGCTGTTTTTTCTTTCTTTTATTTTTTTGTTACTTCATTTTTTTTATTCACTTTATCTAAAACGATTTCCAGTTATTGATATATTCACCATTTCCTTTTCTTTTGTTCTTCGCACATGGGCAGGAGTCGTTGCAACGGGGTACCACGTACCCATATGGCTTTTGATGACAGTGTTTTTCATCTCTTTATTCATGGCCACAGTGAAGCGCCACGCTGAACTCGTCACCCATGGGAGCAATGCAAGAGAATCGCTCTATCGTTACAAAGAACACCTGCTTTATTTTTTGTCTGCTACATTTGCGACATTGACGATCGTTTCTTATGCGCTGTATACCTATACTTTATATGTAGACCCTTCTCAACAAGCCATTTTTACCGGTAGTACTATTTGTGAACAACTTTATAGTAAACCAAAGCAACAAAGAGAATGCAAAAAAAACGTTATCATTAAAAGCATTCCGGAAATGTTTCCAGACATCGAAGCGCGCAAACTCATGATGTTGACGGTACCTTTTGTTGTATACGGTATCGCTCGATACGCCCAGCTTTTGTATGAAAAAGAAGAAGGCGAAAGGCCAGAAAAAATTATTACGACAGACAAGCCGCTCCTCATCACCATGCTTTTTTGGGCCATCGTGGTCATACTTCTGATTTATATTTTGTAGGCAGCAATTCAGCTATTCAGCGGGTCAGCAAGCTTATCGGGTTATAAAGCAGGTGTTGGGTTATAGGTGTTAGCTTATGAGATTTTAGCGAACCGTTTCAGTTTCTTACTGCGTAATTCTTAATTTTCCATTAGATATTGGAAATTGTTACTTGGAAGTTAGATGTTTATATATCTGCTTTTATCTCTGCTCCGCCGATCTTTTTCACAAGTTATAATAAGATATGCAGAGGTACGTAATCGGAATTGTGTTTTTGATTATTTGTATTATTACAACTTCTTATTTTGTTGCCGCGGATGAACTTGAGGATATAAATAAACAACTGCATGAATTACAAACATCTTTAGAATCTTCTAAAAACGCCACAAATACAAATGAAAAAGAGTTGATCAAGCTCAACGAACAGTTAACTGTTATCAAATCGCAAGTTGTAATCATTGAGAAAGATATAGATAAAAAAACTACTGAAATAGAAGATGGTGAAAAACGATTGCTTAAACAAAAGCAGCTGCTCGATGAGCGTGTAGTGTCTTATTACAAAAATAAAGGACGCGAAAAGGACGCCTTGCTTGAGATGTTTATTTCCGAAAATATTAATCAGTTTTTTCAGCAATTTGCCTATCAGCAAAGTTTACTTGAAGGAGATCGCAAAGCCATAGTGCGCATCGCTCTTCTTGTCCGGGATATTGAAAAGAAAAAAGAGACGCTTGAACGTCAGCGTGCGCAACTGCTCCCCATTAAAGAACAAATAGACAAACAATCAGCCTTTTTAGCCGGAGAAATAAATACGGCAAAAAAATATCAGGAAACCCTCAAAAGCAAAATCGCTTCACTTTCTGCCCGCCAACAAGAGATCATCGCACAAAAACAGGCAAGTCTCAATCTCCCAAAATCTGCAGGAAGTGGTGCCCGAGGATGTACCGATGATAGAAATATCGATCCAGGTTTCAGTCCACGGTTTGCATTTTTTACGTATGGTGTGCCGAATCGAGTAGGCCTTAATCAATATGGAGCCAAAGGAAGAGCAGAAGCAGGACAAGGGGTAGAAGATATTTTGCGAGCATATTTTGATAATTTTGAAATGAAAAAAGATTACAGCACGGGCATCATAATCAAGGTTGAAGGACATGGGGATTTTAATATAGAAGAGTACACGAAACGTATTTATGAAATGCCTGAGTCTTGGCCACTTGAAGCTCTAAAAGCCCAGGCTATAGCAGCCAGATCATATGCTCTGGCATATACCAATAATGGCGCCAACTCCATCTGTACAACTGAGAATTGTCAAGTTTTTAAACCTGAACCAAAGGGTGGAAATTGGGATCGTGCTGTGGAGGAAACGAAAGGTTGGGTGATGATGCAAGGGGGCAACCCCGTGAAAGCGTACTACTCTTCTACACACGGAGGATATGTATATGCAACTAGTGAAATCGGATGGAACGCCACTTCCTGGACAAAACATGCGCAAGATGCAACAAGCGGTATAAGTAATTTTTCAGATCTCAACAACAACGCTTATGATAAAAGTTCTCCCTGGTTTTATTGTGATTGGGGATCAAGATCAGAATACAACAAGACCGCATGGCTTAAATCGGAGGAGGTGGCAGATATTGCAAATGTGGTGCTTTTGGCGAAACATCTGGATTCGAGTGACAAAGAGCATCTTTACCAGATAGATAAATCTAATCCTGCCGGCAAAGAGACATGGGATCGTGAGAAGGTGAAATCGGAGCTTCGTAGTCGTGGTGGCAATCCTTTTAGTTCAGTGAGTGATATATCGGTGAGCGCAGATTTTGGATACGGCAAAACGACATCGGTGAATGTATCGGGTGATGCAGGATCTCAATCTTTTAGTGCTTCAGAATTCAAAGACTGGTTTAATCTTCGTGCACCAGCCAATATCCAGATAGTCGGTCAGCTTTTTAACTCAGAGAAGAGGTAAGTGGAAGACTAAGGTTTTTCAGTTTTTTATTCTTCTATATCCATCATCGACTCATGTGGCAATACGGAAGTCCATGGTGAATCGACGGAATTTATGACCCCATTATAAAAATCATCAATAACCTGTGTAAATACTGTTCTCCTATTATTATAAGCTTCAATTTGTTCATGGGTAAGATTTGGAGACGTTTCATGATGTGTACCAGTGATTGTCATGGCGAGATTGACCGCTAATTCATTATAAAATATTGGCTTGTAACCGATACCGATTCTGGTGATTCCTTCTATTTCTGGTTCCCAGTCAATTTCGCAGGGTATGTTCATAGGTACATCGTTTCTTTTTTCCAGATGATACTTTTTCTTTTTCTTGTCCAGCAAAAAATCAACCTCTGCCTGTTCAACGGCTTCGGCTATAGCAGTAGTCATCAGTATTAAATCGTCAGGGTGGATGTCATCGGGGGAACCACTGAGCGTTAGCCCTGTTTTCTTATCTTTAATTTCGAAGGGTGGAAATATTTCTGACATAGGTGTGGTATGAGTAGCAATAAATACACAATAAAAGACACGACAATAATATTATAGGATATTATACATAAAAAATATGCATATTTCAAGCAGTGCGAGCATTTAGCTGTTTTGAAGATATTTTTCTAAACTTTCAGATAAAAAGATAGGTCGATTTTCCCATTTCTTCAAATGCTAGACCGTCATCTGCTTTTTAATGCTAAGAAAAGATAGGAGGCTGTTTTGCTTTTTTACAAGCCTCGTCATAAATCTTGTAAGCTTCCGTTAGGCCGGGAGATTGGAGGAAGCGAACACCTTGTTCAATAGAAAGAGGAGGACGAAATGTTGTTCGTGGTTGACGATCTTCCGCAATTGCAGTTCGAATAGCATCTATTCCTCAAAGACCTTCGTCTTGCACGTCAGTTGCACTGGTATTAAATGGAGTCTATTGCTTTAGTAATAGGTTTGAATTCATTTTCAATGAAGGCACGTTAAGCACCACAATCCCTTAATTACTTCTTCTTCACCGACTCCGAGAATCCTCGGAATGGCGACAAACAGAACTGTTCGCATTAGCATTAATTCTCCGCTACGCTTTGAGTTTTTGTTCCTTTATTCAAAAACACCTTCCACACCATCGCGGCTATGTAGCCTCCATAGAGCGTCATCTGGAGAATATCCATTTCACGAGTGATGCCAAAAACAGCCTTGATAACCTGGCCTATATATGTATGAGCTGCTGGCATAAAAAATATCGTCATAGCTTCAAGCTCCGGTAATACACCCGCTTCGGCAAATTCATGTACCCCGCGGGCGAGAAGCCCTCCTGCAAAAAGAATCAATAGGATGCTTGTCACCCGAAATGCATAGTATACAGGCATCCGAAGCGTCGCTGCAAAAAGCGCAAAGGAGATAAGAAGTCCGCCCACCAGCCCTCCTGCGAAACCGGTAAAAATACTTTGTGGGTCAGATGAGAAATAAATAGTAGAAAGGAAAAGTACAATTTCAAATCCTTCGCGAAAGACCGCGGTAAAAACCAGCATAAAAAGTCCTTTTTGCTCCTGATTCTCCACCGTTTCTTTTATTTTTACAAGCAATTTGGTTTTATATGTTGCAAAATAATTATGGAGAAAAAACACAGCCCAGGTGATAAATACCGCAGATGTCACCATAAATATACCTTCGATGAATTCCTCTACTTTGCCGGTATACCACTCCTGTATTTTGATCCCAAGGAGGCTTCCACCAAGCAAAAGCAAGATGCTGAGCCCTCCTGCGGACGCGGTAGCCATCCAAACTGTTTTTATGCCCTTTTGCTGATTTAATTTGACTAGGATGCCAAGGATAGTCGCGACTATCAGCGAGGCTTCAATAACTTCACGAAGAGTGATCAAAAAGGCTGGAAGCATACACAAGGAGGAAACTGGTAATAAAAATACCTAACGAGGTTAGTATTTTGGGAGAGCTGACGTGTCATCATCGTCTCCCTCAAAGAAAAAACCATTTCATAAGATGATTGCAATAGTTAAACACGATTATAGTGAAAAATCATGAGTGGGTCAAGTAGCGTATGAGCTGATTAGCTTGTTGGTCCTGCCTGTAGCTTTCAACATTCAGATTTGTCCCAAATCTTTGTTTAGCGATGTAGATTTTCAGCTCTTTTCGATCCGGAGGGTTGTCGCACGAACGTTTGGGAAACCTTAATCAGTATTTTTTGTACGATGATTGAAGTCACGAGCAGAACAAATGTATTGGTCACTACCCCCACTTCATACGTGCTTCTAAACGTGAGAACATAGGTAAGAAGAAAGAAATGAATAAAAAATATAGTATATGAATGAAGACTCAAAAATTTGAGCGTTATATCAACCCAATATGGTATAAATTGTTGAAATTTTTGAAATAGATAAAAACTCAGGAAGGTCCAAAAAGAGCCATATGATAGGTAAAAAAGATCGGGTGGATATTTATGCTGGGTAAGTATCCACGATTTATTCATTCCTTGCATGATCGCGCCTGTCACGAGGCAAGTCACCAGTGAGACCACAATCGCGATGACGGGAGTAGTTGGGAAACGAGGGAGAAAATAAACAATCCACCACACGCACATCACAAAAAATGTCCATGGTATCCACATCATAAGGCGAAACGGTACGGGAGAATCATAAAACATGAAAAGGATGGCGGTGATTAATGTTGAGATCGATACGAAGAGCATCAATTTTAGATTACGACCAAGACTTGCAACAAGAGGCACAATGATGGCAAAACAAATGAAGAGAAATACTAGCCAGTCGTAATCCTGACTATTTGTCTGTAACAGCAATAATTTATTCACAAGAGCGTACGCATTTATTTTTCCAGTTGAGATAAAGGCTATTGTAAAAACAAAAATCACATAGAGCCAGTAAGGCAACAACAATCGCCGTGCTCTTTTTAAAAGATGATTGATGAATATTTTTTTTGGTCCTTTGCTGAATTCGAGAAACGCAGAGCAGAATATAAAATGAGGTACAACAAAATGCAGATAATTCCAGAAAAAGAATGTTGTTTTGTCAGCAAGATAAAATGCGGACACATGGAGAAAGATCATCACGACCACCGCCAAACCCCTCATATAGTCTATAGTGGCGTTACGTACGGTTCGCATAGTACAATAGTGTACTAGTTTTACTCTATCATGGCAACCCAACGCAATATATTCATCAAAGCATTCTTTTTTCCATTTAAATTACTCCTTTTTATAGTAGAGGTCATATTGTTTTCTGGCGTCATGCTGGGAGGATGGTTTATCCTTCAGATGTATGGAGTTATTCCTCTGCAGGTGCCTGTATCTGGAGCTTCAATGTTGCCAACTTTGCCCACTGAGGGATTTGTGTCGTTTCAACGATATATCGCTGACGATCGAATTCACAAAATCATTCCACAACCACTTCAGCGAGGAGATATTGTGGTTTTTCGAAATAAAGAAACCGCAGCACAATTGAGAAAAAAACATGAAGAGGGATCTGGTTTTGTGAAAAGGATTATAGGCCTCCCAGGAGATACAATTTCGATCAGAGACGGTTTTGCATATGTGAATGGTCAGGTGCAACAGGAAGCGTATACATTTAAACCGAGATCCACTTTTGGCGGACTGTTTATTCAGGATTGTCAAGAAGTGAAGGTTTCAGAAGGAAAATTTTTTGTATTGGGTGATAACAGAAAAGTAAGTATGGATTCACGTGAGATAGGGTTGGTCGATAGCACAGATATAGAATTTTATATCCCATTTTCAAAACAAAACGAGCGCTTTGGGTCTTTATGGAGAGATCCAAAAAATGATTTATCCACACAACATCAGTCTTTATTTGACGTTAAGGAGTATGTAGGTTATTTGAACGAAGAGAGGAGAAAAAACAACCTTCCTCCGCTTGTATATGAGCCAAAGCTTGAGAGGTCTGCAAGGCTTCGGGCAGAAGCAATGCTCAAGTACAATGATTTTTCATTCGAAGCAAAACAAAGTGGATACAAGATGGAACAAGCGATGAGAGATGCGGGATATAGCAATACCGTGTTTGGAGAGTTTCCTATGACGGGCTATTATGATGCCAAGGAATTATTTGATGCTTTTGTAGAGCAGCCACGTTCAGCGACATTCTTATTGAATAAGGATTACGATGATATTGGAGTGAGTACGTTTGTGGGGGAGTTGCAGGGTTGCCCTGTGCAGGTTGTTGTGCAACATCTTGCCGGCTATGTGCCGCCAAACTATAAAGGCGAGGAGATTCAAAGCTGGCGCGATGGATTAAAGAATCTAGAAAGTATCAAACCAGGTTGGGCTCAAATTAAGGAAGCTGAAGAATTTTATCAAAAACATAAGACAGACATTGATCGTATAAATGAGCTAATTGATCAACGAATCTTGCGTTACAAGCAGGTAATTAAACGAATGGATGCCAATGAATGGTTTTCTTCCGAAGAAAAAGCCTGGATTGCAGACGAAGAAAAGATAGGCAAAGAGCAAAATGAAATCGCAGAGAGGATCAACAAGTCGCAGTGATTGAGTAGATTCGATGTTTAGTTATGTGGTCAATTAGTAGATTTGTACACTCGTAATTTGGTTGCTGGACTACTGATCAGTTAGTAGGGTATCAGAGAGTCAGAATTTGGTTTCGTGCGTCGTTGTATTCGTATGTCAAGCAAGACTCTTAAAATATCTCAAGCAGGAGAAGTGTTAATCAAATGTTAATCTGCATGACAGTATGCTAATTGCTCTTTAAAATTTTTTCAATCATTTGCGAGTATCCTTGATATTCCGACGAAGTCACTTCGCCAAAAAGACGCGATGCGTGTTCTTGTATTACCACATCAATCTGTTTTTTGATTTCGTGTCCTTTGTCAGTTAATTTGATGATTTTTGCTCGCTTATCGCTGACGTCTGCTGCAATAATAACAAGTCGTTTTTTGACAAGCTTTTGGATTATTTCTGTTGCAAACGACGCCTCTATCTTTAATTCTTTTGCTAATGAGTTGAATCGTTGCCCATCTTCCTTTTCAGAGAGTAGTTCCAATACCTCCCAGTCAATAAGAGTTATGTGAAGTGGCTGCAAGAAAGGTTTGATCGTGTGTTTAAATACTCTTTGTGTGCGACAATGCATGCCGACAATTTGCTGCGGTGAAAGGTGTTTTTTATTTACTAATTTACGTAAAGCTGTAAGCATGATCAATGTATGATTGTATAATAGGGATAGTGTATCAAGTTCGTCAAGTTTATAAAGTCGTGTAGCACGCAACGTGTAGAGTGTAGCGTAACTTTGTTTTTAAATATCATTTCCCCTGCCGGCAGGCAGATGTTTGGTTTTAGGCTTCAGGTGTTAGGTTTTAGGGACTTAAGAATTATGATGGCTGTGTTTTTATAAGAATGTGTCAAGTTGAAAGGTAAGTGTTAGTAATTTGCAATTCATCAGTTTTTGTATGAAAAAAATTATTATATTGATAGCGACCTTTATTATAGTATTTATAGCCGCAAAACTGCTGCTCGATCGGAGTCGCACTACATCACAAGTCACCAGCATTGTAAAAGAGATGGTCAAATTAAATCGTCTCGAAACAGCTCTTGTTATAAGTGAAAATATTGTAGAAGTCAAAGAATCATCTGGTAGTGTATGGCGAGATATGTTGTTTGGAGATAAACTGATACTTGTTGCAAGAGGTGAAGTGATAGCTGGTATTGATTTTTCGCAAATGAAATCGACAGATGTATTATTACAAAAAAATCAAATTATAGTTATGTTGCCTCCTCCACAAATACTTATCTCCCGAATTGATAATGCTCAAACACGCGTTTTTGATAGAAGGACTGGTATTTTGACACGCGGCAACATGAATCTTGAGGCTGAAGCCCGAACTAAAGCCGAAGAAGCCATCCGTCGCTCTGCGTGCGAAGCAGGAGTACTCGATATGGCCAATACAAATGCCGAAAAACAGCTCCTGGCTTTGTTATCTGCTATAAGCGACAAGCCGATCATCATTCAGACCCAGAAAAATACATGCCAGTTTTAATTGTGAATTCTTCGTTATACTAAAGGTATGTATCCTACCGACGCGGTACCCGTCCAGTCTTCGGCCAACAACGAAATGTTGAATCCACAAATCGTTTATAGCTGGAAAGCACCTGTGCGAGCATATAAAAAAAGAAGCAAGTATGTGCTCCGTTTTTATCTTGCTGTTGCCATCCTGCTTTCTATTCTTATCTTTTTACTTGGGGATAAAATTCTTATTTTACCCATTTGGGCAGTGTTATTTCTTTTTTATGTCCTGACCATCACTCCTCCTCCTATAGTTGAAAACAAGATTTCTAAATTTGGTATTGAGGCTGTTGGTGTTACTTTGCGCTGGGAATCTCTTTCACATTTTTATTTTGTAGACCGTTTTGGGTTCCCTATTCTTACGCTGGTTGGTCCACCGCCTTTTTTTACACACACATTTTTAGTAGTGCCATCAGAAGAAATCCGCAAACAGCTCATCCGTATCCTAGCAGAACATATCGTATATCAAGACAGACCTACATTGACATTGACCGATCGGATCATCAATGTGTTGTCGTATTTGATGCCGGAAGATGAAGAAGAGGAGGTCAAAAAACAAACAGCAACCGGTCAGTCCACAGATATAGTCGGTCCAAAAGACGATTTAACCGCGGTTAAAGATACGCTTGTACATCTCTTCCAAAAGCAGCAGCCCCCTGTTCCCGCACCCCCATCCGTCTCCCCCAGGTGATCACGCCTTCGTCAGAACTTACCAATATTGCCCCCGTTTCGCGCGCCAGCATGATGAGGTCGATATCTGCAAGGCTATCAATCATACCAGTACGGGTAGCCGTACGAAATCGCTCACGAAACTTTGTTACGATTTTTCCTGTTGCGATTTGAAAGTCCTTTTTGCTCAGCACCTCTTTACCCATAAATTGATCAGCAGCTCGTATAATTTCTTCTTCGGCAGCTTTCATGCCACGATATGCCCGTTGGCGCATCTCTTCAATAAGAGAAGCTACTACTTCCCCATTAAACTGTTGGTTTGCTGTACTTGGAGATTTTATCGTGACGCTGTTAAAAAAATCGAGCAAGAAGGGTTGTTCTGGATTTTCAAAAAAACTTTTAATTTCATCTATAATACGTGGCGGCATCATGATTTCTATTTCTCCATCTGCTTTTTTAAGGCCATCAGTCAGGGTCCGTATGATCCCCTCGGTGGTGTCCCCCAGCCCCATGCCAGCCTCCATATTGAAGCACAAATTGGTGTCTATGATGTATGTTTTCATATAGCTTATTATAGCACTCGATCAGAAGCACGATAAGTCCTCAAGTTATAACGTTCGTAAAATTTATAAAGTTATAAAGTGTTGAAGAGTAACTCAGTTATTCAGCTTGTTTAGTAATGGGTACAAGTGAAAAGGTAAAAGGTTTCTTTTTTAAGATAGAGCTTGCACATTGAGAATAAGCAAAGCTTGTCATAGTGAGCCTGACGAAGTACGGCAAGCATTATCATGTCATGGTTGGTCAAGCTCCTGTCTGCCGGCAGGCAGGCACTATGACAATATATTACATGAATGAATGCGTAAGTCCTGTTAAGTATTAAGAATTTATTGGAAATTGTTACTTGGAAGCCTGTAGCGAGACATTAGTAATTAATCATCAGCGCCAGCGTAGCGCTGGCTAAAAATGATCTATTTTGATATAATAAAAGAGGTTGCAAACCTACCAATAGTGGTATAAATTTGATATACACCCCAAATATGAAATGCATCTTTTGTCAGCATGAGACTACAGAAGTGATCGAAACACGAGTTTCAGACAATGCGAGTACGATCCGCAGAAGACGTTCTTGTGCGCAATGCAAGAAACGTTTTACCACGTATGAAAGAGTGGAAGATATACCAATTCTTGTGATAAAGAGAGATCAAAGACGAGAACGTTTTGACAGCAAGAAATTGACAGACGGCATATTCAAAGCGGTAGGAAAAACAAAGGTGACTGCGGCCCAGGTGGGGGAGATAGTGAGCAAAGTCGAGCAGGAAATCATCCAGAGCGGTACACCAGAGGTTGAAAGTCAACATATAGGCACTATGGTAGCTTCTAAACTTAAAGAGATAGATAAAGTTGCTTATATTCGTTTCGCATCAGTTTTTCGTAGGTTTGTGGATCTTGAAGAGTTTGAGCACGAGCTGAAAAAGCTCGCCTAAATTGTTATTTAATTTTATTAATTTTTTTTACTTGTATGAAATTGACCGGTATTTCAGAAAAAGTATTTCTGGATAGATATTCTATGAAAGATAAAGACGGGAAGCCGGTCGAAAAGACGCCGGAAGAGATGTGGCGCCGTATCGCACAAGCTGTAGCCCAAAAAGAAAAAGCTACTGTTCGAAAAAAATGGACAGATATTTTTTATGATGTGATGAAAGATTTTAAATATGTTCCGGGAGGGCGTATTCTGGCAGGAGCTGGTACCGGCTATTCAGTGACATATTACAACTGTTTTGTTATTCCATCCCCCAGCGATTCACGCGAAGGCATCCTCAAGACTCTTGGAGAAATGATTGAGATCATGGCTCGAGGAGGAGGAGTCGGCATCAATCTTTCGTCTCTTCGTCCACGTGGAGCTCGAGTAGAAAAGGTGAATGGTTTTTCTTCAGGTCCATGCAACTGGGCTGAGATTTTTTCACTTGCAACAAAAGATATTATCCAGCAGGGAGGTACCCGTCGTGGCGCTCTTATGCTCATGTTGTGGGACTGGCACCCTGATATCGAGGAATTTATCACAGTAAAGCAGGATCTTTCTCGCATCAACGGGGCAAATCTTTCGGTATGCGTTTCGGATTCTTTTATGGATGCTGTCAAAAAAGACGCAGACTGGCCACTCTGTTTCCCTGATAAAAACGACCCTCATTATGATGCCGAATGGGATGGAGATATTGAAGCATGGAAAAAAAAGGGGAGAAAGATCAATGTATATAAAGTAGTAAAAGCACGGGAGATATGGGATCTTATTGCCGAGGCTGCTTGGCGTTCTGCTGAGCCAGGTGTGGTGTTTATGGAGCGTTATAACAAAATGCATAACAACTACTATTGGAATAGAATTATTTGTGTTAATCCTTGCGGAGAAGAAGGTTTGCCAAGATGGGGTGTATGCAATCTCGGCTCTATCAATCTAGCCGCTTTAGTAAAAAGTAATGATATCGATTCGACAGGTACCTTTGACTTCAAGGAGTTAAAAAAAGTCGTTCGGGCCGCAGTACGTTTTCAGGACAACGTGGTCGATATGGATCCCTATGTTTTCCCCGGTATCCGCAAAACACAACTTGAAGGAGAGCGGCGAATTGGTCTTGGCACCATGGGACTTGGTGACGCATTGATAAAGCTGCACATTCGTTATGGTTCGCCTGAGTCGTTGGAGTTTATTGAAAAGGTGTATCAGACAATTTGTTATGAAGCGTATCTTGCATCTTCTGAGCTTGCGGCTGAAAAAGGATCTTTTGCGAAATTTGATGCAAAGAAATTCATCAAAAGTGGTTTCATGCAGACGCTGCCTATCAAAATACGTTCAGCTGTAAAGAAAAATGGCATACGAAATTCTGTGCTTCTCATGCAGGCGCCAACAGGCTCCACATCACTTATGGCCAACACTACTTCCGGTATCGAACCAGTTTATGAATTTGAGTTTATTCGTCGTGATCGATTGGGTGAGCATTCATTAAAGCACCATTTATATGAAGAATGGTATAAAAAACATGAAAAGGAAATGAAGGAAAAGAAGATAGAAAGGCCAGACTGGTTTGTGTCAGCCAATGATCTTTCTCCGGAAGATCATGTCATGGTGCAGGCGGTGATACAAAGATATGTCGATGCTTCGATCTCAAAGACAGTCAATGCGCCTCAAACTCACACAGTAGAGGATGTAAAAAAGTTGTATACGCTTGCGTACGATAATGGTTTAAAGGGTATTGCTTATATGCGCGAAGGTTCCCGTCAGGGAGTATTGGAGCGTAAAACAGAGCCTGAGAAAAAAGAAGCAGAGGTGGTCACACTTCCACATCTTCCTACCATCAAACCCCGTCCAATGGTAGTGCATGGTTCTACATACAAGATTGATACACCAGTGGGTCGTGCGTATATCACTGTTAACACCAACGGGAATGATGAACCTCATGAAGTATTCATCACTGTGGGGAAAGCGGGAAGCGATGTGTTTGCTATGGCAGAAGGGTTGGGCCGCATGATTTCTATGTATTTCCGCACTTCATTACATCTTGAAAGTACAGAGCGAGTGAAAAACACCATAAAAGCGCTGCAAGGGATAGGTGGAGGCCGTGCACTTGGTTTTGGCAAGGATCGCATCAGAAGTCTGCCCGATGCCGTTGCCAAAGTGCTCTCAATGCATTTTGAACATTTGCACGAGCAAAAACATGCTTCAAACGGTAAAGCCAAAGAAGATCCTGAGATGATGCTCGTGAGTCAGGTCGAGCAGCCAGCTCTTCTTGAAGAACCAAGAATGCACGCCTATGCAAGTGAGAAGCATTTTGACATTTGTCCCAGTTGTGGTCAGGCTTTACTCGCTCGTGAGGAAGGATGTGCCAAGTGTTATGGCTGCGGACACGCGGAGTGTTGAGAAAAAAAGTAAAAAATGGCAGTTGTTTTTTACATATTTAAGGTGTATAGTATCTCAACTATAAATTTTTTTTCATATGTCACAAGTAGAACAGCTAGGTGTTGAAATGTATGGAGGAGAGGTAGTGGTAAGTGATAAATTAATGCCGGGTCGGGAGGATGTCAATTATTTAAAACCTCCACGTCCAGGTAGTGCGATGAGAGCGTTTACCGATGCTATAGGATTAACAAATAAAGGATCTTATGATATGGGTTCGTCTGCTGTTCAAAAGCCTTCATCAACAGTTTATGGTTCAGAGCCAGGATGGGAAGACGTGGAGGTGGGTGTTACCACTGATGAAGGTAGGATGACACATGCGAGGGGTATGATTAACGATATTCCGGGCTTGATTGCGTCACATAATGATGACCACTGTTGGCTTATTGAATCTAAACTTGCTACAGAGATTGAAAACATTCAAGACTACATAGAGAATCATCGAGACCAATTAGACAAATGGGGATTGGGAGAAGCCGCGGAAGTAGCTCTTGCTCAGATTAATGGGCACAATGAAGAAAAAGAAGCTGCAGCGTTAAAATGGTTTGAGGATCGTGCAAAAAACTTTTAACACGGTTGATGTCAGTAAAAAATAAATTTTTGTATTGTCGGGCAGATGTTTAATTGAGTAATGTATCTGGTGAATAGCTTGTAGGCGATCAGCCAGTAGGTATCTGGGATAAAAAGATATTTCAGACTTGGAAACTGTTGTTTGGAAATTAATTTATCCCTGGAATCTTAAGGATATCCTTTCCTACTGTCTGTACAAGAAGTACTGCAGAAAAGACAAAGACCGCACCTACTATAGCACCAATGATCCACAATCTTCCTTTTTGTATTTGTTCAGGATTATCCTGTGAAGTGATAAGAAGATATGCGCCATAAATAAGAGCAAGAAGTGCCAGAATACCCGTAATCGGGAACACAAGTTTACTGAGGAAAAAATTGAGGAGTGCACCGGGTTGGGTATCCACACACCCGAGCTGTGTATAATACCTGCCTTTTACTGCTCCGGGAGCAGTTCCCGTATCTGGGTCGACACGCAATGAGTCATCAAGCGCAAGGCCGGGGTAGAGACACTCCATACATTTTTCGACGCCGTCTGGAGGTGTCTTTTGCAAACAATATCCACAGGCATTGCACTCTGCCATACGACTTGCAGCGTTCAACTTGGCTTTTTCTGCATCTATGGTCAGAAGAGTCTTATTTGCTTCATCAGAGATAGTGATGGTGACAACATCTTCAAAAAGAGGTAAATTAAGTACAAGTTTGTTTGGAGTTATATTATATGGTCCATCAGCAGGGACATTTGTTGCATTTTTTGCAAGCGGTGCGGCTAAGATATTTTGTTTTTTGACTTCACCTTTCATCAGGCTTGTGCCATCGGCTGCCTTCATTTCTATAACATAAAAATAATTCATAAATGACGTTTTATATTGTTCTGGATTCAGATTCTCGATTGAAGTTGAGACAACTGCGGGCTTTTGAAGGTCTGAGGTATTTAAAATCACTTTCAGTGTTTTTTGAGGAATTGGCTGAAGTGAAGCTGCAAATACATTAGTTGAAAAAAATATTATAGATAATAAAAAGAGTAATATATTTCTGAAATAGGTTAATTTGTCATCCTGAACTTGATTCAGGATCTTTAGTTTAATGAGATGTTGAAACGAGTTCAGCACGACGATGAGCATGCGGCTTTTATTAAGAAAAAAGGACATAGTTATTTAAAATTTTTGAGCGCTTCTTCCCACAGTTTTAAGGTGGGAGAGTTAAATGTATGGTCGGCTATCATATCTTCATAGGCTGACATAATACTTTTTAGAGATGATTTATGCCAGTCTGCATAGCCACAAGCAGGTAGACACTGTGTATTTATAAGGCCATCTGTTGTCCATTTTTCACACGATGTATTTTTTCCCGACGGCGCATCTGCGCAGTTATACTCAAGTGGATACACTCCATCATAGGCTTTCCCAAAATCGTATTCATCATTTGCGCTTGCTATCGCATGAGCTAGTTCATGGGCAGTAGCAGGGATACTAAATCGATATACCAATGACGTTTTGCCACCAAGTATAGATAAACCCATATTTGTGTATTTTTGATCAAAGGGAATGTTGCCTATCATCAAAAGTGAGTCTGCCTCACACCAACGCATAGTTTCGATGCTCTTATCTCTATCCCATGGACAGTTGCGGCTATTGAACGCGCATGCTGCTGTAACGCCGTATGAGCGCGAAAGGTCTGTGGCAATCCAGAAGTTCAGTTTGTTAAAAAGTGGTCCCAGATTAGTTTGTTTTATGTCATTGATTGCGCTCTCTGCATCTTTTTTAAAGGCAGTCGGATCTGTATACCCATCAGGAATGATGATGATATCGTGTTTGACTTCCTTTATGCCGTTGGTGAGAAGTGGAGCGCATGATTGAGGAGCAAACTGCGGGTTGCTATTTTGTGCAAAATGCCAAGTCAGATCGACAAAACCATTTGCGGGGCAGGTGACAGTGCGTGTATTACCGGATTGATACGTGGTTGCGTTAGTCCCAAGCATATGACAATCTGTTCGATTCTCACAAGAGGTCGATCCGATCGTATATCCGGTGAGTGGCTCAATAGAAACAGTATACGTCTGATTTCCAGGAACAATGATGTGATAAGGATTGACATTATAGTCTTTTATAGGAGTTGTGTTTTGCACGCTAACTTTTCTGGATTTTATTTCTGGTACGGACCATAGACTAGATGAGATTTCGGGTTGCGAGGTATTTATATTTGTTCCATATATAAAAGGAAGTTTATTTTGATCTATATATCCAACAGTTGTACGATAACCTTGAATGCGACATGTATTGTTTGTTACATCGGGTGGTGTCGTGACAAATACATGGCCGCCTTTATTCCATGTTCCGCATCCATTAATAGCATGTACCCAGATGTGATAAGTATGACCCTCGACAAAAGTAAAAGTATGACTAGTTGTAGTAAGATTTTCTACGCATACGTCGCCTGGATTTTGAGATGTTGAACAGTCATTTTTCCATCCGTTTTCAAGATCGTTTATGCGTAAAGCGTATTTGCTTGCTCCAGTTACCGGCTTCCAGCTAAATTGTTGTTGACCGGATTTTGTAGCATTATGAGGCCTAAAAGTATCTACAAATGTTTCAGGAAGAGCTGGACAATTTGCCACCACCGGAGGCGTACCGATAGGAGGAAAATCTAAGGTGATTGGCGTGGTGCCGACAGGGAGAGGGGCTGGAGTAGAAGTCGGGGTGACACTGCCACCTTGAGTCAGATTGCCTTTTAAAAGACCAACTACTTCATAAGGTCCCAAGTCTACTCGATCATTTTGTATACCTATATTAGTTTCGACACCACGGATATTTGAAACGCGGGTAAATGAAGGGAGTGTTGTTCCGGGAGGATAGGCGAGACTCAAGCTTTGATTTGAAGCACTGCCGTTTGCGAAGAAATAGGCAACTCCGTCAGTGTTATTGTCTGCTGCTATACCGACCACTGGTTTTGTGGATGGATCAAGGACGCCGTTATTTTGCCACGGATCTCCATTGCCGGTTGAGGTATTTGGCCAGAAGACTCGCATTTTACGTTTGGTCAGCTCAGCCACAAATTGAGCCATACTCTTCATGTGAGGACGGAAGCTGGAAAAAACACCCATATTGAGGTATTTGATACCATGCTGTCCATTCTCTTGAGCATAGTTAAAAAGCGCGATAGCAATAATACCAAATCGTCTAGCCTCATTTTGTTCCGTACTGTTGTTGGGGGTATTGATCTGCGATATCGCATTCATTACATTTTCATTTGGAAATTGATCCGTCGGATATTTCACTATAAAGCTTTTGTCTGCAGTATCAAAAAATGTCGCATTTGCTGTGAAAAAATCTGTACCATACACATCTGTATTTGAGCTACCTGGATAGGTATAGCTCACCGCATGCAATGTTTTAAACGGAATAGAATCAACCAGTTTTTGAATCCCTGCATAATCACCAGCGCCAAAATTGGCCGCTATAAAGCGAATATTTGGATAAGTTGAAAGAAGTTTTGAAGTTTCTCCTGGATTTAGAGAGCCAGCATTGTCAAGCTCAAGTATCAGTGAAGAGCCGGCATTGGGATATTGTTGATGATAGGATGCGGCAAACGAATTAAGCCCTCCGTAGTCTGCTTGGGATATATAAAAAATAAAGCCGGCTTTTATTAAATTATCAAATTGGATTGATTGAATAGCAGTGTTTTGCGGTCGCTTCAGTTTTATAAAAAGAGGCAGGCCTTGAAAGTATTGTATGATTTCGTCTATTTCGGCTTTATTGTTGATATCTGCTATTTCTACTCCCACAAGTACATCAGTATTGTCGCGAGCAGGATTGTTGTTAAATTTCAGTGGAAATGCATTTGTGTTGTTTGGCGTAGCTGGAGTGTTTGTAGGATTGTTGGGAGCGCTTGGCGTATTGGTTGGCTGAGTCGGTGCTCCACCCATGACGCGTTGGTCAAGAGGAATATATGGAATTTGTGAAGCATCTGTGACACATTTGTCAATATCTTTGCAATACGTTACTATTGCATCACCACAATTTCCTCCAGGTACGCCAGCACATTGACTGGGATGACAATATTTGCGTTCAACCCAATAACACGACTCAGGATTTTTGGTAATTTCCATGTCATAGCAACAAAGAGGCACATATCCTTTACATGTAGTATCACATTTGCCTACACCAAGCGTTTTGTTATTCCAGCATTTGCCAAGCGTTTCCCATATATTATTGTTTTTATTTTTTGCCTCAATTTGAGCATATGTTACCCCACCACAAAGCGGGGCATTGCCACAAGCTATTTCTGTCCCATCAATTTGACTTTTTGCATAATATACCCCATCTCGACAGTAAGGTTCGAGAATGGCTGCTGCATGTGAAGAAAAGATATTTTGAGTAGTGCTTATAACATCAGAAAGCACGATCACTCCTGTTGTTATCAAAAGAACTACCAAGGAAGTGCCTACAACCATTTTCTGAGGTTTCAAAAATGTTTTCATCTAAAAACCATTATAATGAGTTTAAGAATTGTTGCAAAGACAAAATTATGCCAATTTATACAAAAACCGGAGATGAAGGAACTACTTCATCTTTTGGTGGCGAACGATTGTTAAAGTGTACTCCTCAGATAGAGGCGTGTGGAGCTCTAGATGAGGCTACCTGTGCTATCGGTCTTGCTATTGAATCATCACTTGACGAGCAAGACGCTGAATTATTAACTCAAATGCAGCAGTGTTTGTATTTAGTGATGGGTTTTATTGCGGGAGCCAAGTTGGATGTAAAAAAGATTGCTGGTTGTATCAAAAGCACAGAAAAGTATATTGATTTGTTGGATAAAAAGTTACCTAAGCTCACCAAGTTTATTTTACCTCAAGGGAGCGAATCAGCTGCGCGGTTGCACATCGCCCGTACTACTGTGCGTCATGCGGAGCGCCGTGTGGTTGGTTACTTTTACAATTCTGGTGTAAATTCGCCCGAGTCTTCCGTTTGTCTCAAATACTTAAATCGTATTTCCGATCTTCTTTTTATGCTGGCAAGAAAGTATACGAAAAAAGAAAGAGTGTTATAATATGCGCACCGATCACCCATTTTTATTTATTTATGATCAAAAATCAGGTTGAAGTCATTCGTGAAATTACTTATCATCACGGCCCAAATGCCTATGATGATGTTCATCAACAAATGATAGTTGATTTTTACGAAGCTGGTTGGAGTTTGCAGCGAACTGCTGAAGAAATGTCTGGTAAATTGCCAACAGGTGAAGAAGTTAGTATTTCGAAAAGAGGCGTCCGAACTGTTTTAGAGAATCATAACGTACCCATAAGGCAGTCCGGATGGACCAGATAATTATTATTCATTTTTAGACTTTGGTGTGTCGCTGGTTACTTTACCCAGCAAGACACAATGGGAATCAGGTGTAAATCCTGAACTGTGCCGCAGCGGTAATTTATTAGCGGTTAGCTTTTAGCGAATAGCTATTAGTTGAGCTAATTTTGAGTCCGAAGACCGACCAAGTCTGTTTCCGCCTCTTTTGGCGGACCCCGAGCAGGGAAATCGTATGTTGTATAAAGAATTTTCGTCCTATCTATCCCATTCAACTCCTCAAGAGTCACTTTTCGTTGATGAAACTCTGCCTTTACCTCAGGTAGTTGATAAACTGTCGATGCCCTCCTGGCATACCGCTCAAGAGTGGCAGTCGCTTGAGCAAGTACAGATGGCTTGGCATGAGGGCAATACCTTCTATCCTGAAGAACTCCAACAAATTCTTAGAAAGATTCGTCGCATTGAAGAAGTAGAGCGCTTTACTCCAACGGTTGAAATCAGTAAAATCGCCGAAAAACCATTTGCCATTGATCTTGCTGATGAGGATAGAACACTTCGAGCCATCGAGACTTCGGGGGGGGACACTGAGAAGTATTGGCAATTTTTCCGTGATCAGATACGTTATTACAGCACCGAATCATATACAAATGAAGCAGTATACTACCAACACAGTTTGGTGAATGATGAGGGTCACCTTCGTTTGTGGATTGATGCACTCGGGAAATCTGCAAAAGAAAGTTATGTGGAGGGGGCTGTCAAAGCTGATTCAGACAACAGTCCTCAGTGGTACCGCGAGCGTGCCAGACGTGAGGCAGCAAGTGTGGACACCTGGGAGGAACAATTACAGCAACATCTTGGTCATAAGATACTCGTTGAAATCAGTCCTGGACCATATGATGTCGATGAGGAATTATTAAAAAAGACTACATTCCGAAAAGATGTGAGCTTTGTCAGACTTCATCAGTTGATACAAGGTTCAGATTCGCCCCATGTTCTCTCGTTTGCCAAAAAGATTCATCTTCAACCGACAGAATTATCCGCTCTTTATACCAAACTCACCGGAAAAGAAGTGCCGCCTTCAGAGCTTTTAGGCACCTTTCTTCCTTTGTCTCTTCAAGAAGGGCAGACGCTAGACATTTCAGATATTCAGAGCCATCAATTCCCCGTTTTCGTGCAGCAACAGATAGAGAGTATGCTACAAGGTAGTTTGTCTGCTGCATCAGATTCTCAAGAGCACGTCCGCCACACTGCAGCATTCACATTGTTAGAAAATGATTTACGACAGGTTTTTGATATCATGAAGCAAGGTCAGCGAGTTGACGAGAGTAGAAATCAATATCTTCATCGAGCAGTTCAAGCCTTTCAGAATTGGGAGAAACAGCTGCAGGCGCATGTATCAGGGCGTTGGGAAGACGCACGTGAAGAATTATTGCAAGCATCTCCAGAGATGGATAGCGATCAGATCGATATGTTTCTCTCAGCCCGTTTTGTAAGAGAAGAGTATAAGCCTGCAGAAAATAGTTGTGGAAGCGGAGTGGGAGCTTCAGCAATTGAAGAATCAATCAGCGGATTTTCTAGGAGCAGATCATCGACAGTCATTTCAGGAGCATCTCATGTATATAGCGGTGCGGCAGATAATGAATTTTTAACCAGTCTAACTTCAAAAAATGAGGGTGAATGCGTCACCTGTCCTTATTGTAAAAATAAAAAGAATAATAAAAAAGTGAAAGGGAAATGGATTTGTGGTAGCGATAAGTGCCCTACCAACAGCAAAGACTAAAATAGTATAAGATTATTTTTATGTCTCAACACAATCACACCTCTATTCAACATATAGTAGATGATCACCAGAAGCAAAATAAATCTCAGATACACTCCATGTCCTCATCTCCTTCAAAAGAGAGTGAGCCGAGTCGTCAACAGCCTGAATATCAGATAACGGAAGTGGGAGAGCTCAGCGAGAAAGAACCTCAAATAAAAGATAAAGAAGTTGCAAATTTCGTAAGAGTAGAAAAGCATTTGCCAACTCTCGATCCTCGTCTTAAAAAAGCCGGGCTTTCGACCATTGATCATGTATCTCTTGATCCGCGCCAACGCATGCATCTTCCGATCTCAGATGAAAAAATCATGCAGGGACTTGATCAGCCCATACATTCTTCCTGGCGGTGGTTTTCTGTTTTTCTTATCGCATTGTTGCATCATGCCCACATTACTCTCAAAAAAGTCCACGGCCACGTTGTCAGAATTTTGGTTCGGTGAT
>CAZNUT010000002.1:0-6876 GCA_964576365.1 uncultured Gammaproteobacteria bacterium | reverse complement strand
ACAGTTCCCCCAGGCGTTCTTTTCTATCCGCCTCTTGTTTGACGAGGTCGAGGAAGCGTTCGGTTGAAGAAATACGGCGGTGACCGACGATTTTAGCAATATATTCAAGAGTAGCGCCGTTTGTAAGCTGATGAGCGATGAAAGTATTTCGCAAATCATTAACTGTTGCATTTTCGATGCCTACTTCTTGAAAACAACGGTCTATGATTTGCCGTATATTTCGAATAAGCAAAGGTTTGCCAGTGCGGGTGACAAATATATAGTCAGAATTGACGCTTTTATCGCGTGATTTCAAATAGTCCTCAATGGCTTTTTTAGCTGCTTTATTCAAGGGCACTTCCCGGGCGACATTTTTACCTGTTTGAGAAATTCGCAGGTTTGTTTCGCCTATATCTTTTACTTTAAGAGTTGATAGCTCGCCAATTTTGATACCGCTTTGCAGCAATACTTCTACTAGTGCATACGTGCGAGGATCTTCTTTGGCTACGTCTCGCAGAGCTCTATATTCGAGTTTACTCAGGATACGTGGTGGCGTTTGAGTGTATTTAGGATGTGAAATATCAAAAGCAGGATTTGCCGTGATAATACCTTCATGCTTCAGATAACGAAAAAGCGTTCTGATTGAATTGAGCTTTCGTGATGCTGATTTTTTAGTATATTGTTGGCCAAGCAGGTGTTGAATAAAGTGTTCAATATCCTCTTTTTTTACATCCCGGATATCATTTTTTTCCTTTCCAGCCAGATACCCCACAAATTGCTCGAGGTCCTTTTTATAGGCAACAACAGTAAATTTTGACCTTCCCTGCTCTTCAAGAAAGCTTATGAAGCGTCCCAAAAGCGTTGGAAGAAAATACATCTCCATATGAGCCTATAATATACCACACACTTGTCCGAAACTCAACCTGTAGCTTTGTGAGAGTCTTTTACTATTTGTTCTAGCTAAATAAGCGATATTGCAGTACAATGCCATAGCGTATTATTAATTTTTAAACGTATGAGTGTTGTACATGCAACAAATAGCTCTTTCCAACAAGATGTAGTACAAAAAAAGGGTCTTGTATTAGTAGATTTTTTTGCTGAGTGGTGTGGTCCATGCAAAATAGTTGCGCCAATTATTGATGATTTGGCAAAAACAATGACAGATGTGACTTTCGTCAAGGTCAATGTCGATGAAAATCAGGAAGTGGCGAGTAAATACTCTGTTTTTTCTATCCCAACTTTTATCGTGTTTAAAGACGGTCAAGTGGTAGATCAGTTTGTTGGAGCTCTCAGTAAAGAGGCATTTGTCGAGAAGCTACAGCAAGCGAAGAGTAAGTAATTGACGCTTGAGCGATTCGGTTTCCCGGCAACTCAGCAGTTTGGTTATTCAAAAAACTACAAATTGTCGATTTGTTTGTTTATCGGCAGGTGCTGGTCAGGATGTACGGTTGTATTATTACAACGCTGCATGAGTAGCAAGACGCTAAATAGATCACTTCTTATTTTGAAGCTCTCTTTCTGCCAGGCGGGCAGGCGCAATGATGTATTAATTGAATTCCTCCTTACACTAGGCGTCTGAAAATCCGAAACTCTCAACCCAACACTTACTTTATACCTGACGAATGGAGTCTATGTTTATTTCAGTGCTGCTTTGACAAGTGCATCGGCCTGCATATTACGCTCTCTTAAAACATGGGTGTATGATATGGGGCAATTTATTTCTTCTACAAGCTGTTTCACCTGTTCATAAAGAAGTCTGATTTCGGGGTGCTTCACCTTATATTCACCACGCATCTGCTTAATCATGAGTTGGGAGTCAGCTACTATCTGAATAGATTCAGGACACAATTTATTGTTCTTAATATAAGAAAGCGCACGGATAAGTGCTGTATATTCAGCAACATTGTTTGAGGCTATCCCAATAGCTTCTGAATGTTGGTAAAGCAGGTGGCTGTTATTATGCAAAAGAAAACCTATGGCTGCTTGGCCTGGATTGTTTAGCGAGCCTCCGTCGGTGTGTACGATTAATTGCATGAGGACATTGTAGCTGTTTTTTTCTTCAAATGCGTGTTTTCTTCATTTGGAAAATGGGTTGAGTAAATCTATACTGAATCTATGGATCAACATCCGATACCCCGCCAGATCACTTCATTTGAGTTTAAATTGATTGGCTTCATGACATTGAAGCAGTTTTTGTATATGGCTGTCTCTGTTCCCCTCGGATTTATTGTATTTCGAGCGTTGCCTATACCCATCGTCAATGTAGTTTTGGGGGTTATTGTTGGAGCCATTGGAGCGGTCTTTGCGTTTATTCCATTTCAAGATCGCCCGATCGAAGAATGGATTCGCAATTTTATCCGTCGCCTCAATTCACCCACACAATTTTTTTATAAAAAAGAAGAACAAGGACTTTATTTTTTGCAAAATTTATATTATGTTTCTGACCCTCATGTCGCGCTTGCACATGTGGAATCAAGAGAAAAATTGGCCGCATATATGCAGTCTAAGCAAGTCGCAACAACTCCCGTCAATCAAAAGAAAAGTCGTATTGATACACTGCTTCGACAAAGCGCCATGAGTGGGTCTGCACAGACTACAACTACTTCGGCAACTAAAGCCAATCCAACCATAGACACCACACCTCTTCCGGGGGTTATTAAACAACCATTCATGAGCGGCACGGTTAAAAATAAAAAGCAATTGCCTCTCCCAGGTATTCTCGTAACCATCAAAGACGCAAAGGGAGCTAAGCTTCGTCTCTTAAAAAGCAATCCTCATGGTGTTTTTGCCACATACTCACCCTTGCCTACAGGTGATTATCAGGTCGAATTGAACGATCCAAATGGTATCTATTTTTTTGATACAATGAATATTCAGATACAAGCAGATCATCGTCCCACTTTGGCATTTTTTTCAAAAGAGGTTTCTTAATCCTCTTTATTTTTTCTATGACAGCGGTCAAACCCACCTCACCAAAAAAAGCAACAACTCAGTCATTCATTGAAATTGAAGACGTGAGAGATGATATTTTACTTTTTAAAGACTACTCTGCAGCTACCGTGCTCGAAGTAGGTGCAGTCAATTTCTGGCTTTTATCCGCAGAAGATCAGATGTCCATGATTTATACCTATGGAAGTCTTCTGAATTCACTTTCATTTCCTGTTCAGATTGTCATAATGTCCAAGCGGATGAACATTTCGCTCTATATTGATTATCTCAATGCACGGATTGACAATCAAAAAAACCAAATCATCAAACAGCGTCTGACTGACTATCGGGAGTTTATCAAAAGTATAGTTAAAAAAAATTCAGTATTAGAAAAGCGATTCTTTTTTGCCATTCCTTTTAACCCTCTTGAGATGGGTACATCAGGACTACAAGCAAAAAAATATGGAAAAGAATATATTTATTCACGGGCAAAAACATCGCTTTATCCCAAACGAGATCATTTATTACGGTTACTCGCTAAGGTTGGTCTAAAGCCCACCATCATGCAGCAACAAGAACTCACCGAGCTTTTTTATAATTTTTACAATCCGTCTGCTACCGGCAAGCAATTGGCCCCGATATCAACGTACACAGACACTGTATTAACAAGTGGATAATTGATCAAATATATATGTCACTTTTTGGTTCATCAACAAAAAAGCCTGCTGCCAATCAGCCAGTTCCCCGTCAGGCACAAAAGGTGTCTGAGGTTTTGGCAAAAGGCTCATTTGCCATCAAAGACATCATAGCGCCTTCTTATGTAGAGGTAGATTTTAATCACATCAAGGTAGACGCAAAGTTTTACCGTACGCTGTTTATTGTTGGTTATCCGCGGTATGTTTCTGCCAATTGGCTGTATTCACTTATTACATACGATCATCCACTTAATGTCTCCATGTTTATTTACCCCTCACAATCAAAAGAGATTTTGGATGAATTACGGCATAAAATAGCCGAGATGCAGGCGACCATCGAGGCTGATATGAAAACCGGCAAAGTCGTTGATCCAACTACTCAGGTAGCCCTTGATGATGCTCTTGCTCTTCAGGCGGAGCTGGCAAAAGGCGCCGAACGTTTTTTTCAGTTTGGGTTGTATGTCACGATTTCAGGAGATACAAAAGAAGAATTGGACACCGTCACAAAAGAGTTGGACTCCACTCTAGCTTCACTTCTCATCATTGCCAAACAAGCGACCCTTCAGCAAGAAGAAGGTTTTAAGTCCACTCTTCCTATGTTTGCCGACAAGCTTGCAGTATGGCGCAATATGGATACTACTTCTCTTGCCATGACGTTTCCTTTTTCTACCGCTTCATTAACGCGTAATGAAGGTATTTTGTATGGTATCAACCAACATGATGGCAGTCTTATCATTTTTGACCGATTTACACTTGAAAATGCAAATTCGGTAATCATGGGTAAATCAGGAGGAGGAAAGAGTTTTCTTGTCAAATTGGAGTGTCTTCGTCAGCTTGTCATGGGCGCAGATATCATCATTATTGATCCTGAAAACGAGTATCGCAAACTTGCGCAAAATGTGGGAGGAGAATTTATTGAGTTTTCCAAAAGCTCAGAATACAAACTTAATCCGTTTGATCTGAATCATGAAAGTCCCGAGCCTGATGAGCTTTCGAATAAGATTTTAGACTTGCACTCATTGATGAAAGTCATCATGGGAGATGTGTCGCCAGCTCAGGATGCTCTTCTTGACCGCGCTCTCGTGATGACATATCGGGAAAAAGGTATCACTCAAGAACCCGATACGTTTAAGCTGCAGCCTCCACTTCTGGAAGATCTGTACAAAATTCTGATCGGCATGGAGTCTTCTGATGCGCGAGATTTATCTGACCGTCTGGAAAAATTTGTCAAAGGATCAGCGACGGGCATTTTTAATAGTCAGTCAAATTTTGACATCAAAAATCCGTTTACCGTGTTTGGGATACGCGATTTGGAGGATAATTTGCGCCCAGTTGCGATGTACATTGTGTTGGATTATATTTGGCATCGTATACGTCGAGGCGAACCTCGTCGACGTATTCTTGTCGTAGACGAAGCATGGTACTTAATTAAGAATAAAGACTCAGGTGCTTATTTGCATAATTTCGCCAAGCGCGCACGCAAGTACAAACTTGGTATGACAACTCTCACGCAGGACGTTGAGGACTTTTTATCAACAGAAGAAGGAAAAGCGATCATCACCAATTCCAGCCTTCAAATTATTCTTAAGCAATCTACTGCCGCCGTCGATCGTATTACGCAGACGTTTTACCTTACCGGGGGTGAGAAGCACTTTCTTCTTTCTGCAGGGGTAGGAGAGGGTCTCTTTTTTGCAGGTCAATCTCATGTGGGTTTTCAGTGTATCGCTTCTGAAGAAGAAAAACGTTTGATAGAATGAGGGTGCATGGACAAAATTCCATTTATCGAAAGAGGCAATACAGGCTCTCTGCATTTTCACCGATCTACGTCTCGGGTCAATACTATTTTATTTACACTCTATATCCTTGGTATTTGTGCATTTTTTATTGCAGCGACTGCGCGTCTTTTTCACTTGACGGTAGCAAGAGGAGAGTATTATTTTTCACTGTCAGAGCAAAATAGAGTCAGAGATGTCATCATTGAGGCCAAACGAGGGGAGATGGTTGATCGTAAAGGGGTTGTTTTGGCCTTTAATGACGAGCCAAAAGATGCTACTTCGGATGCGCGCCTCACGTCGAGACGCCACTATCCCTTTAATGAAAGCATGAGCCATCTTTTGGGTTATCGTCAAGATGCTGACGAAGGGGATTTTAAACATGATTTATGTGTAAACAAACTTACACTGGGCGACAAGACAGGAAAAAAGGGTGTGGAAAAGCTGATGGAGTGTGAACTAAGAGGGGAACATGGCAGAAAGCTTATCGAAGTTGATGCTCATGGTACCCCTATTCGCACCCTTCATGTTATTCCACCGGTTCAGGGCAGAACAATCACTCTGGCGCTTGATAGCTATTTACAGGAAATTGCATATAAACAGATGTTGCAAAAAAAAGGTGCTGTAATAGCTCTTAAGCCAAAAACTGGAGAAATTCTTACTTTACTTTCTTCTCCGTCTTTTAACCTTGATGCTTTTGAAAACTCTTCAAGTAGCGAAATAAATTCAATTTTGCAAGATAAAGATAAACTGCTTTTTAACAGAGCGAGTGAAGGTACCTATCCACCTGGCTCTACATTCAAATTATTTGTGGCGGCGGCAGGATTGCAGGAAAAAGCGGTAAAACCCGATACGTTAATAGAGGATAATGGCTTTATCAAGGCCGGCCCACTGATATTTCACAACTGGTATTATCTCGAATATGGGAAAACAGAAGGAGAGGTAGACGTGGTGAAGGCGCTACAACGTTCAAACGATATTTATTTTTATGAACTTGGTGCAAAATTGCAACCTGAAAAGATAAAAAAATGGGGCGAATTATTTGGTCTTCATACACGTACCGCTTTTGGACTAGAAGAGGCGGAGGGAGTATTACCTTCATCATTCTGGAAAGAAGATACGCTGAATGAAAAATGGTATCTGGGCGATACGTACAATCTTGCTATTGGTCAAGGTTATGTCTCAGCGACTCCTCTTCAGATAGCACTCGGAACTGCCGCATTTGCAAACGGAGGATATTATTGCAAACCTTTGTTGTTTAAAAAAGACACTCCATTTGCCCAGCCTGTCAATTGTAGGAAGATACCTATGGCAAAATCGACCTATGATTTAGTACGAAAAGGTATGAAGGCTGCCTGTGAAGAAGGGGGTACTGGATGGCCTTTTTTTGATTTTCCTGTACGGGTTGGTTGCAAAACAGGGACTTCTGAATCTCACGCACTTTCTGGGAAACCCCATGCGTGGTTTACTGTTTTTGCCCCGTTTGATGATCCAGAGATCGT
>CAZNUT010000001.1:0-56001 GCA_964576365.1 uncultured Gammaproteobacteria bacterium | reverse complement strand
AGCATAACCACAACTTAAATATATTAATGTGTGGTTACGAAATCAACTAATTACCTATAATTAATATGTATTATACACGAACAGATATCTTTTGTACTGTTGTGATAGTCTTACGATAGAAAATCATTCAGTGTATACTCATACTATGCAAAAAGTAGACGATTATGATCTTATCTCACAACAACATCATCTCGCTTCAAGCTCTTATGATCTTCGCATCAGCAATCTGGCAAGGTTTGTTCATAAATTAGTGCGACACAGTGACAGTACGTCAGATGCTCAGAGACTCCACACTTTCGATGCACAGGAACGTAGGGATTCTGAGACTCAGGCGTTGAAACAATCAGGAAATAATAGTCAGTCGAAAAAAGAAAACGTTTCAGGTTCCACGCTCCACCCTCCGATTCGGAGGGCAGGCGCTACACGACTACGTTTATTAGATGTTGGCGCGGGAAACGGACTCATTCTCAAATTTTTCAAGTCCGTAGGATATGAGATTCATGGTGTGGAACTTGAGCAGGAGCTTGTTGAAAATATGCGTCGAGATCCCGCATTAAACGGTGTTGATATCCGGCAAGGGAGTATCACCGAAATGAAAGGTGATGCATCGTACGATGTGGTGATCGCAAGCGATGTCATCGAGCATATCAAAGATGATATTACGGCACTAAAAAATCTCTGGTCGTTTGTCCGGCCGGGAGGTCAGTTAGTTATTACCGTTCCGGCATTTCAGTTTCTCTATGGTAAACGTGATAAGGCATGGGGACATTTTCGCCGGTATGACCGAGCTCTGATGAAAGACCATATTGCGCAAGCAGGATTAGACAGGATTGGTGAGATGAAAATGTGTTACTGGAATATCATCGGGTTTTTTGTATACGGATTTTATGAAAAAATACTGGGCCGTCCGATAAATGAAACTATGAGGAAAAGCAACTCTCCCCTCTCGCGTTTTGTCAGAGGTGTCTTGGATGCAATACTACGCATTGAAGAACTGATTGGTGGACTTCCTTTTGGTCTTACCCTGGTGTGTGTGATAAGAAAGAGTAATTAACTTACATTTTACTTTCCGGCAGATTCTGTCACTCGTTGTCCTCCCGTCAGTGCTCTCTTCACTTCGTTCGTTGCGCGCTGTCGGGAACCCTCCACTCGTGACACCTGCCGGTGCATGGAATTTATCTTACTTATCGGAAGTAAAATATAAGGCAGAACCAATAATGAAGCACACAACAAAAGTTGCTACAATGTAATTAAAAAGGAGTATAGACATATTTTTTTATACCTCCCATTCCTTTGACTGTCAATTTTACATACTCTGTTTGAGAGCTCCCCAGATATTACGTCCTCGCTCAATCAGAATCTGTGGAGCATATCGAAAGAGTTCGTCCCATCTCCAGTTTTTGATGATAATTAATATCCAATTTTTTACATCCAGCCAGTATTTTTTTCTTCGCAGGATGGCATCACTTGTCTGGTGTGCATCGTGTACGACGCGAGCATCTCCCACCACCAGATGATGAAAACCATTGCGACTCATACGAAGCGAGAGATCTATGTCTTCAAGATACGAGCCAAAACGTTCATCAAGAAGACCAGTTTTTTGCAGGGCGTTGTGTGTATAGATCACGGCCGCTGCATTGGTAGCATCTACTTTTTCGATGACATTTTGAGATATTTTTTTGACAGGAAATGCTTTGCCTTTTGTGTGAATCATGATTCCCGCGCTTTCGACATGAGTATCAGGTTTGAGAATTATGGGATTTACTGATCCGGTAGAACGCGTGACGTGCTTGATACACTTCCCTACCCAATCATCTGACGTATATGTGTCATCGTTGACAGTGCCGATGTACTCAGTAGTTGCGACACAAAATCCAGTGTTTACGGTAGAGGTAAACCCCTTATTTTTTTCTAAAACGATAAATCGCACCGAAGGATATTTTTTGCGAAGTTGCCACAAATCCTGAGCTGATATATCGCTGGAAACTACAATAAGTGACATTCGCGCATGTTTGAGATATTGTGGATTTTTTTCGAGAAAGCGAAGAAGGAGTTGGTGGCATGCATTTGGCACAACAAGCGAGATGCCGTTTTGAAGCTGAGGAAGAAGGTGTTTTTGTCCACAATATCGCTTTTGAATGGTAAAGACAATATGTTTTGCCAAGAAACCAAAATGCGCGCGCGCATATACTGACATTGAGTGAAAAAAAATACTCCGTTTTTCCTGTTCATCCATATTATTGAAAGAAGCGCCGCCTCGATGCGTATGAGGAACCGTTATCCATCCGACAGCTTTATGTGCGTCGAAGAGTCTTTTTGTGATATCGCTGTCTTCAAACCACAGAAAATATCGCTCATCAAATCCGCCTATCTCATCAAAAACTGTTTTTTTTATCATGAGCGCTCCACCCGTAAGGGTTTTTTTGGCTGCATCCTGCCGGATGTATTTTTTTAACGGGCTAAACTCTATGAGTAAGTTAACCGCTGTGGGAAGAGGTTTGGCATAAGCGACAGGATTTGCAGGTAGAGGCGAACTGGCATCGTATCGGTTTCGTTCTGAGAGGTCTTTCCATATGTGTAAGCCATCAATGGTTATTTCGATATCAGGGTTTAGAAATACCAACCACTCCCCTTTTGCTTCCAGTGCTCCCTGGTTGCATGCACGTGCATACCCCTCATTCATATTGTTTATGATTACACGGATGTGGGGATGATTTGCACGGATATCTTGAATGACTGATTGGTTCGTCGATGCATTGTCAATTATGATGATTTGGAGGTCTTCGTGATTAAGTAGTTTCACCAGGCGTGCAAGGTCTTGCGGAGTGTTATGATGAACAACGATTGCAGAAATCATGGGCGGTGATAGATGCGATATATAAAATAAATATTCAGCAAAAATCCGGTAAGTTCCGTAAATGCCATTGTCCAAGCTGCGGCTACCACTCCATAGACAGGCAAAAGCAATATGTTAAGACCTATATTTAATACAGTATTGCTGATGCCAAATGGCAAAAATACATGTATATATGATGAGCTTTGTACGACTGCACTTATAGGCGCGTTCATGAAAAAAAGCAATACAACAACACTCAACATTTTTACAATCGGGACGGCTGCTGCATATTCAGAACCAATAAGCGAAACGATAAGTATATCAGCAAACGCATAAAGAAGCAGGCTGCATATTACACCGATTCCGCTAAAAATCACCCACAATATCCACACATCCTTTCCTTTCAAACCAGATTGCTTTGCAGAAAGAGGAAATATAAGTTGGGATAAAGCTTGAGGCACAATAGATAACGCCTCAAGATAGCGATATGCTGTGCCGTATATGCCAAGTGCTGCATGACCCAGAAGGCTTTTGATCGCGATTGAATCACCTTTGCTGTACGCAATAGATGTGATAATCAGAGTTGCATAGGGAAGCGCTCCTTTCAAAATAGATAGAATGGGAGTTCTAGTTGCCTCTTTTTTTATCACAGATACTGTGTTCCAGGGAAGATACCAAGCTGCAGTTATTCCTGCAGAGCTCATATATAAAAAGATGGACTGTGTTAGATTGAGCATGTAGCCGGTAAAGACCATCGTACCAAACAATATGCCCATGATGAGCAGGCGCCCGATGTTTTTGAGAGAAAGAAAAAAAGTTTTTTTATGTTCGATGTAGTAACCATCGGATAACGATATCATCGCTTCAAAAAACAGAGTGAATAGAAGAAAAACATTGATGACAGGATCAAATTGAGGGTATAGGACAAAAAAACAAAACAGTAAACCAATAGCTACAGCAAGGGTAGTAAGACGTGTAATAAATATTTGTGCAAAAAGTTGTGTATCGAGCTGTGCAGATGTATGTTTCTGGTACCATTGCTGTAGTCCAAAGTCCCCGATAAAAGTGGCAAGTTGCACGTAAGTCACAAAAAGTAAATATGTTCCAAAAGCAGATGGTCCAAGCATTCTTGCAAACAAGATAAAAATGAGTAGACCGAGACCTTTGCCTGCCACAAGGCCTGATATATAAATAAGCGAGTGAAGAGTGATGGCACGAATCATCCTTTTATTGTACACCCCAGCTGTAGAGAGTCACTGGCCAGATGGAGTATGGATTGTCATCAAATGTATAGTGATCAAGATACAATTCTTTTTTGAGCTTTGTTTGTGCAAACTCCTGCACTTCTTGAGGGAGAGATGTATCATCAATGATGAGAAAGCCACTTGGATATTCACGCATGACTTTTTTTAGCGATTTCAGGTCGGGAACAAAACGTACATTTTTTCTCCCTACTACATATTTTTTTCCATCGCTGCCGGATACATATGCAGTCTTTTTCATCAAACCAGCATCAATCCAGCGAAAGAGCATGATGTGTGGATAATCGTATCCGATGTACCATCCTGTCCGGTCAGGCCAAGTGTCAATTACAGCTGTTTTTCGTGCAGAGAGATCTGTTTTTCTTTTGATAATATCGTACAGCTCAGGGTAGTTGATGAGTGCAATTTCACGGAATTCGTGGTTCACACTATAAAACTGTTTTGGTTTGGGGGAAAAAGTATCTCCGTTGAGAATGATAAAACCAGTAAGGGCTAAAATAGAAAATATTTGTATAATGCGGCTTACTTTAGGTATCCCCAATCTCACAACTATCGTGATCGCTGCGGCGGCGCCTATAAACAAAAATGGTAAAATGGGTAACGTATACCGTATCACAAAGGGCCCAAATAAAAAGCAGATAAAAAATAAATGGAGCACGATATACAGTATCATGAGTGAGGTTGGGCGCCTGTGACGCGGGTACGCAAGCAGGATACCTATCAAGCCCAGGAATGTCATGATGGTCTGAGTACGCCAAAGGTATGAATGATAGTAGGAAAGATTATTCACAATGCCTAGTGTGGCAAACTGTGTTTTTATGTCAAGATGCTGATGATTGAGAAAGCTTGTCATCGAGAGTGCCACGCCAGCAATACCTATTGAGATCATGACAAATGAGTATTTTATTTGATTTCTGGCAAGTAGAAGAGCATGGAATGAAACAGCTGCGAGCCCAATAAGGAAAAATGGATGCGTCAAAATCCCTGCAAGTGATATAACAATAAAAAAGAGATACTGCTTTTTATTTTGACTACGCAATATGTGGGTATAGCTCAAAAAGAGCAGCAGAATCAATAATTGTAACAACACGTATCCTCGTGCCTGGCGTGACCAGGTGATCATACTGTAGGAAAATACCGCAAATAGTCCGGCGCAACAGGCAACAGTTCGGCCATACCATTCTTTTGCCAGGAGGTATAAGGCCGGAGGGATCAGAGTGCCAATGATTAAAAACGGGATACGGGCAGCAAGTTCATTTGTTCCGCCGATGGCAAAAGCAAGTGTTGTGATAAAGCTTGGAAGAAGTTTATTAAATTCAAAGAAAAAATCTTTTTGAGTTAGTATCCCCCATCCATATGTTTGTAATAGATGTGCTTCATGTGCGGTACTGAATTCATCAATCCAAAAAGGTGAGGTTGGCAGTGACCAGAAGCGTAGTATTGATGCGAAACCGATCAGTATCAAGCATAGAATATAGTTACTATTAATTTTTTTTATCATACGACAGTTGGTTTGATAAATTCTTTCACGCATCCCACACACAAAAGGAGATATATCATGTTACCAATATATTCTGCTTCTTCCAATCTATGTGTTATATGCAGAATGTACATGATTGCAAGAAGTAAAGAAAGCGTGTTGATGACATGTTTGAACGTGACCTGAAATAACGCAAAGCACAGGAGCATGTCAACACATGCAAGAATAAAAAGAACTTCTCGTGCATAAATATTTAAGTACGGTATGAGATGAATAAACGGAAACAATACGATAATTCCAAGACTCAGCCCCATGACGGTAAGTTGCATCAGTTTTTTAAGGATGGTACGAATGTTCATTTTTTTGTTTTAAGAATGTTATTGTGTTGTGGTTTTATTTTTGCTTTTTATAGTATTTTATTTGTTTGTGTTTAATCTCTATTCGGGTTTAATTCTCTGACATGTACGTTTTTTGTCATGTTGATCCCGCCTTGGCGAGAATCATTTATTGTTCTGTTTGTTTTTTTTACCTAATATGAATACTGTTATCAAAAATGATACGATTGAGATCGCTGCTGCATAGTAAAAAATACGTTGAGGCAGATATCTGAGTTTATTTTGCACTTTTTTATCGGACGCGTCGATAATCCAGGTATTTTGATACCCGTCAGATAAAAATGGCGATATACTTTTGCCATTTGCTTCCAATTGCCAGTTGGGATTGTAGCGCTGGTCAAGTTGTATAAACTGTATGGAACCAGCTCCTACGGTAAAGTCGTACTCTGTTAAAGACTGTTTCTGTACACGTACAGTACGTGGTTTGCTGTTTTTAAATGAATCATTGAGTTTTACCAGTTGTATCAACGGGTTTGTGATTCTTTTTGTGGTCAGCGACTCCAATTGCAACGGTACAAAGACTTGCTCATCAAATTGACAAATCAAATAGGCAAAATGTGTAGGATCGCGTATCTCCATCTTAAGAGAAATATCCAGTGGTTTGTCTTTTCTCAGACGCATATACTGCCCACTATCCCGATGAATTTTTTCACTTGTTGCTGGTGTGTCAATCAGAAATGTCCAGACACGAACATCACGGGTGGCTGAAAAGCGAATATCAAGTTGGTATTTTTCTGCGGATAAGGCGTTAAGTGGCAAATGAAGACATGAAGAGTCAAGATTTTTTTCATTTATACGAGTTTTTTGTAAGTCTTTATTGTGAAGTGCCTGCGTGATTGGTGCACTTTGTTCGGTGAGCACTACTTCGTCCTGTTTTTCTTCTATTTCAAGCCGTGAGTCGTTGGTTGATAACTGCAGTGTACCGGCACGTTGCCACAAGGTTGTGCGGTCGATATCAATTATGCTTGAATTTGAACTTTTTGTGATTATTATCTGAGATTTAGCTTGCGTATTCACACTTACTGAAGGTGTGTAGATATACAGCTCGTATGAGCCAGGCGTAGAATAATTTAAAATGAACTGTTTGTGTTTTTGGTCTACAGTGAAATGATATTTTTGAGCAAGAAGATTACTGAGATTGGCAATTCTTTTATCGATGCCAGAAAGATTGTCGGTAAGCGATGGATCATAATCATTTTCGATGTAATTTTTGAGAGATGAATGTTGAATGCCAAGGGTGTTGTATACATCGACTATCAATTTTTTTTCGGGAGATTTTATTTCTTTAGGGTTCCATTTTTGAATTTGCTGTGTAAGTTGTTCCAGCGTGTCAGCATATAGTTCGAGCGTATATTGTTTTTTATGTACAGGCAGATTAAAGACAAACATATTGTCATATTCATACAAGCGTTTCGTGCTTTGGAAAGCAAGCAGTTGTATTTTTTCCGCAGTGTTTGCACTATGATTCAGTTGATACGACTCCCACCATTTTTTTAAAAAATAAAAACGGGATCCAGGCAGGTTGGTCATCTGATGATCCTGTGGGCCGATAAACTGTTCAGAAAGAAGACAGTTCACACATTCCGGAAATAGTATGTCGGCGATTTTTAAGTAAGAAGCATGGGAGATATCTTTTTTAAGCAAGATAGATGAGGGTTGTTGCTGCTGGGCAAGACGCTTCAGAATGTGGTAGGGTTGATCTGGACGATCGTTAATGATGTAATAATAACCCGTTGCACTTTTTATTGGTGAAGCAGTTTGTGATATGCGGTGTACTTCCCACTCACCAAATACGATTGGTTTTTCAAGAGCATTTTTCTTCAAAAAGGTATTCACTCTCTGAGGAGACATGTAGTCTTTGTCATTGTCCGGTACGTTTGCATCCTTTTGCAATAAAACACCATCTATACTGAGTTTTTCTGCAGTTTTTTTCCATGATGAATCATCGGATGCAATTTGAGCATAGAGATTGTTTACCAGGTCAGCTTCGTCTGGAGTGAGAGTGAGGTTTTGATCTATGTATGAGCCTGGATCAAGGAGTGAGTTGATAGGTGCAAGACTCCAGTACCCCCATTTTAGATCTGAGGCGAGTGATCCGGCAGGGTGCGGTGGCAAAATGAGCAGACGGTTAAAGGTATTTTCTCTACTTTTTGCCCATTTGTTGTAGGCGAATATGTATGAGGGTATTTGGATGCGATTTGTCCGGTTCTTTCCATATGTAAAAAAATGCATACCTGTAAGTGGAAATGAATAGCCCAGTATCAAAAGACAAATACAGATGGAGGTAATAAGTTTTGGTGCGCGAATGTATTTGCGGGTTGCGAGATAGTTTAGTGTATAGCCTATCAGGACGGCATATGCAAACCACAAGCCTGGCGCAAATTTGTAAAATGGTGTACGAAACGCGATAAAGCCAGGCACGTATTTGATCAGAAATATATAAAATCCCCCCAAGGGCGGATGTGATCCTCCCATAAAAAGCAGTGATATCAAAGCAAGAAGCGCAAACGACAATAAAATCCGCCGATCCTTGCCGACTGCGATAGCGATCGATCCAAACGCAGCAAGAGGTAGCAGATAGGATATGAAAATCATTCCAGCATTTTGCAAATAAATAGCCGCATATGGGTGCTGAGAATTCACATACCATTCTTGTATGCCCTGCAGTCGCAGCATGTTCATAAAAGACGCATATTGGCTTATTGAAGCGATCCATAACTCAACCGATCCTCCTCCATATTTTGTCAATTCCGCACCAAATTCACGCGAAATATAAAACATATACGGAAGGAGCCAGTAGCTTTGCAAAAGCACTGAGATACCTCCTGTCAATGCTGTGTATTTTATATAACGGGTTAAAAGTTGTTTTTTTTCAGACGAGTCACGAAGCTGTGTGAGCATAAATACCGGAACGATCAGAATGAGCGAGCCGTATAGCGGTAGAAAGCCTCCTCCGTTGAGGAAAAAGAGAGTGAGTGCGGTTATCAGGGAGCTTTTAGACACTGATTTTTTAAAATCTGATAGATCGATGATCTGCAGCATGATGATGGGTAATGCGATATAGAGGGTAAATTTTGTTCGTTCAACGATAAACCATGCCTGCAAAACAAAGTGGTTTATTTGATATAACAAAGCCGAGGCAAGAGCGGTAAAAGGATGCTCAGGGAAGAGTTTGCGAGTAAAAATATACATGGCATAGCCCATGCCAAAGAAGTAGGTCATATACTCTATCCCCTGCTGTATAGAGAGGGAAAGACCTGTACGGTCAAGAAGATATTCAAATCCATGTATAAAAAAGCCAGCCATGGCAAATGTCTGATCTGCACCTATGCCATATCGGTGAGTCCATGTACTGAGTCGATCCAAAAAGTGCATGGTCGGATCAATCGGTTTTCCGGCATCATGACCGAGGATGACATAACCCCCCGCAACCCATATAAAGGGAATAAGGCTGACAAGTGCAATGATGAGAGTATCAATAATTTTTCTCTTTTTTTGATCATTTTTCACCATAAAGAAAAACAGGTGAATTGATATATTTTGTATCTAAGCCAAAAGGAAGAGTGATATGAAGATATTTTGAAAAACGGTAAAAAAATGGAATAAATCCTATTTGTTTATATTTAACCTGTTTAAATCCGCACCCTTTAAATAATTTTATCCATTCGTCTGGATATTTGACGCTGATATGTGTTTCATCAAAATAGACATAGGGGTACGGATAAGGCGTTGAACAGATAAGCTTGCCGCCTGGTTTTAACATAGTGTACATATGGCTCAAGCAGCGTCGCGGGTTTTCAAGATGTTCAATAACTTCAAATGCGTAAATCAGATCATAATAATTTTGTTTTACAGGTTTTGCATCGATATCAAGTATTTCAAAATTAATATGGGGTAGGAGCTTTTTTGCATTTTCAACCGCAAAATGTGAAATATCTGTTGCAGTCACTTCAAAACCGCGTTTTGAGAGTATATCTGCTGCAGCGCCTATGGAACAACCTATTTCTAAAATTTTTTCGCCTTTTCCCTTTTTAAAAGGAAAAAAATCATTCAGTTTTTGAAACCAGCCGTAAAACCAGTTTTTATTGCGTTGGAGGTCAACAGCAGAAAATGCTCCTGTCATGGGTTCGTAATACTCAGTAAAATAGTCTTTATCAAACACACGAACATCTGTTTTATGTATTTGTTTCCGGTCTGAATTAAAATTTGGAGCATGTTGCTGAACACGAACGATTTGAAATCTGCTGAATTTTTTGACCCAAGGAAATAGGAAAAAAATGCACTTTTCGATACTTCGTAATTTATCAGGCAAGAGGTTGCAGTATGTCACGACTACATTTGTGAAGTAAGTTTTGATCAGATCAATCTCTTTTTTATGTACATGTGTTTTTTGAATAGAAACGACAATGGTATTTGGTTTGAGGTGTTTTTTAAGCAGCGCGAATATTTTTTTTGATTGATTGTGTAATAGGTCAATGCCGTATATTACATCTGTTGGATGATCGCATGCCTGGACAAGCGCACTACTCATTTTTATCTGGGTGGATTTATTTTTAAGAAATGAGTTTTCGTCAGTGAGGTTTATCAGCGTCACCTGTTTTTTTTGTACGCTTCCTATCATCTGACGTGCTATGTTAATGGCTGTATGCATATATTGTTTGCAGTATACTGTTAGGACTCTATGCTCTTTACTGATCACTTTTTTCTCCTCTATTTTTTTCCAGCTGTTTTTTTATTACATTTTTTTTTGTACCGATTTGCATTCATTCGTTTGGCAAATCTATTTCTCATTGCCACGAGCCTATTTTTTTACAGTACATTTTCAGTAGGAAATGTCATTTTTTTTCTTGTTACTCTTGTACTAGATTATATCTTTGCTTTTTATATTTTTAAAAGTAAAGATATCCGGGTAAAACGATTTTTGCTCTTTGTGGGCATTGTGACAATTCTTTCCTTTTTAGTTTATTTCAAATATGGAATTTTTATTGGTTCAATGTTACCTGTTATCCCTTTTTTTGGTTCATTTTTCAACATTCATCAAAGTGATCTTATCATACCAGTTGGTATTTCGTTTATCACCTTTCAACGCATTTCTTACATAGTAGATATATATAGAAATAACATAAAACCAGAAATGGATATTGTTAAGTATGCTACTTATGCTTCCTTATTTCCCCATCTTATTGCCGGGCCTATTGTACGATACTCCGATATCAGTAAAGATTTATCAAAAAGACTGATAGACGTTTCTTCATTGTTTGAAGGAATGGTATTTGTTAGTGTAGGACTTGCGTTTAAAGTAATGCTGGCAGATACCTTGTTTCCGTTTGAGCAGATTTTAAAATCAGACATACATTCTATTTCAGGTCTTGAAGCCTGGCTGTTGATGTTTACATTTTCATTGCGAATTTATTTTGATTTTTCTGGTTATTCCTTGATGGCTATAGGACTGGCCAGACTTTTGGGTTTTCATTTTCCTCATAATTTTAGCGCACCGTATCGATCCGAAAATATTCGCGGCTTCTGGAGAAGTTGGAACATAACTCTTTCAAGATGGTTGCGAGATTATGTATACATACCTCTTGGTGGAAATAGAAATGGGTCCTTGAGAATGTACAGAAACATTATGATTACGATGTTGATTGGTGGTCTGTGGCATGGTGCGAGTTGGAACTTTGTATTCTGGGGAGGAATACATGGGGTGTATCAGATAGGAGGAGATGTGATTCAGCAGCTTAGTGGTTCAACTGGTCAGCGGTTCGGTCAGTTAGTAAATAGACGACAGTCAATAGTAAACAGAGTTTATCAAGTTCGTCAAATTTTTCCTTTATGGTTACGTCTGCTGTGTATATATGTATTAAAAAAGATAATTGTGTCAAGTAAATGTATCCTAGTTTTTATGATGGTCAGTTTTGCATGGCTTGGCTTTGTGTTTCATGATTGGCAGGATATGTGGCTGGTGATGAATCGTTTGACAAAAATAAACATGGCGGATATATCCGCTCTTACTCATCATAAAGAGTGGTATAGTGCATCGATCACCGGGTTGATAGGTATGTTGGTTATTTTGTTTTTTCGGGAAGATATGCTTGAACAGGTGCCTCAACGACTTGTTTGGGTCTTTGCAACTGTATTGCTTTTTTTGATATCGCTTGCCTTCACACTTCAGTCAGGAGGGGTATCATTTATTTATTTTCAGTTTTAGATGAAAAACGTATTGTTACTGATTCCGATTATTTGCTGGATGATTTTGTCAGCAATAGATGTATATTCTTATTTTTTTCAAAAACAAAAACCGATGTATTTTCGAGCATGGGAATATGTTTTGAATGAAGGAAAAGATAGTTATTATGTACCGTTTCAGCCGCTAAAACGATACGAGGGAATAATGGAAGGAGATTTGCTTAATCCGGTGAAATTTGTCAGTAAGAAAAAAAGAGAGCAGATATTTCAGACAGATGAATATGGATTTAGAAATACCCCTGGATTGTTAAAAAAACCTATAAAAGTCGTACTTGCTGGAACATCTTTTGTGGGTGGTGCAGCTGCAACTCAGGACGAGCTTATTTCAAGTGAGCTAACAAGTCATTATAAAATCAACACTTATAATTATGCTACTCTACCACTTCAGCATTTTTATGAAGATGAACGGTTTATTCGCAATCAACCACAGTATGTTGTCACAGTCGCAAATGAGACTGAAATTCTGGCCGGGAGCTGGGTGGAAAAGATAGTTGCTTCCACAACGACCCACAAGGTACAGGCATGGAGTTCTCACGAGCAGTGGTACACATCACAAATGGATGGTCCATTTCAGTTTACTGATCTTATAAAACGGATGAGGCGTTTTTCCCTCACGCGTCATTATGTAATGAAGATAAATAAATATGTATTAAATTCCCTTTTTTCACGCGAGTATATTGTGAGACTATTTGGTTCAGGTGTAATATATCAAAGCTCAAACGACATGTTGTTTTTTGATCACACCTATGATCCACGTGATACCCAAGAAAACAGAAATTTGATTGCAAAAGAAATCAACGTGCTTAAAGAAACAAAACGGTTATTGGGAGAGCGCGGTATAGTATTTGTGCTTGCGGTGATCCCATCAAAGTCTGCACTTTATATGGAGTTATATCGCGATTTGCCTTATGAAAAAAGAGCGATAGCTCATCTTGAAAAAGAACTCGCAAAAGCAGACATTATTCATCTTCCACTGTCTCGGGAGATCGTCGAATCGGTGCAAAAAAAAGATATGCCGTATTACTATGACGATGATGGACACTGGAATACAAACATAAATATGCTTGTTGCGGAAAGAATAGCAAAACTAATCCGCTCCAATACTGATCAATGAGATTATTTCTTCAAGCTCTTCTTCTGCAGTATTTGTATCAAGTGGGCTGCTGTCTGGTACATCGATCTGAATGATGGTCTCAGGCAACAATGCCGGCAAAAAATAAATAAGGTGTTCGCCTTTAGTCGGTATTTTGGCGAGTGTGGACGTGTTGTCTTTCATATTGATAGTCCGATAATAAAAGTCTTCGCCGATGAGTGCGCCATCTGCATTTTGCATCAGTGAAACATCTTCATAAATACCTACGTGAAAAATACGCTTTTTAAAGTAAATTTCATACGTTTTATCTATTGTTTGGAGTCGATATGCTTTTTGGGTGTTGGGATCGGTTGTGTTTAATTGGGTCAGTTTTGAATCCGGAGGGGTTTTCATACGAAAGGTAAGTTCTGGCATTTTGTGTGTCTTCCAGCTGGCATAGCGGGCCCGTTCTTTTATTTTTTCTGCAAGTTGATGGCGAACTTCATCACTTATGACAAAGGTAGAATGTTCTTTGCCTTTCCATTCAAATGCATATACATCTTGAGGTGAAAGACGATGCTTCTCAAGTGCCTCAATCACTTTGGTCGTATTGATAAAATATCCAAATACTGCACCATTCTGTTTTTTTACTCCTTGTCCGTTGAGGCCTTTAGAGAGAAGGTATGAGGTATCCAAAAAGCTGTCGGGAAGTAGTTTTTGTTGATTGAGATACACGGTGAGCACTTGTCCGAAATTGGTTTCAAATGGCGGCATGAGATCCCCATATCCATAATATACCGAATCGCTTTTTATATAAAAAATACCACTTTTCCCCTTCTTTTTTACTTCCTTCATGATCACCGATGTGAGCTCGCGTCTGTCTCTGCCGTTTTCGACATATTTTTGCATGAGTGACTGTAGGAAAAAAAATTGTGCACCCGACCAGCACAAAAGGATACATATGCCAATTCTTTTTAATATTGGCTGAGGTATGAAAAATGTGTTTTTACTTTGCAAATATGCAAATACAGCGTGTACCAGATACGCGAACAATAAACTTCCACCTACAGCTGGCAGATACATATGTCGTGAATCAAAAAAAGATACATATGCGGCTGCTGGAGCAAAACTTGCAACCATGATGAGTGGCCAGGAGGCGAAGATGATAATTGTGATTGCAAAGACAAGTACCTGCTTATATGGGTCATATTTTTTAGCACACAAAACGATGAGCACAGTCACAAACATAGTGGCCAGCGGGTATATAAGTAGATCAATACCGGCAGATTGGGTAAACAACAGAAAATTAGTGCCGCGTACAGCTTTTTCCGCCCCATACGCCGGGTATGCAAGTGGTGTGAGAAACTCGACAACAGCAGGCACAAGCGGATACGGTAAAAAAAGTTCCACGAGCATTTTCAGTGGATAGGTGACAAGCCGGAATAGTACTAAAAAAGGTGCAAATGCCGGATCGGCAGCGCTCAAGGTGGGAGCATGCACCAGCTTATTATTGAATAACGCCACAACAAGTATCCGAATGGGCAGGTATATGACAGTAAGAATAATAAAAAATTGTATAGATCGTGTTTGTATGAGTTTAAACAGGTATGGAAGAATATTTTGTATTTTTTGTGGCTTTTTTGAGTACATGAAGATAAGGGTGAGTCCGGCGGGGATGATGAGTAGGGTGCTTTCTTTGGTGAGGAGTGCCGCGATAGTAAAAAGGGCTACTTTCCACACGGATGTTTGTTTTTCCAGATGATCAAGGAGAGAGATAAACGAAAGAAGAGTGAAGGTGGCCGCGGTGCTGGTAATGAGGTAGGTACCGATCCAGACAACTGATTGATATTGGTTTGCTGAAATGGTAAAAAAAAGTCCAGCGATAAAACTAATCAGATAGTTTTTTGTCAGCTTGAAGGTAAATATATACAGGAGATAACTATTGAGGATGTGAATCGCGAGTGAAAGAATGAAGTGTGGAGTTACGTGTAAGCCAAATAGTTTCATGGATGTCGTCCAGAAGATGATTGAAAGTGGAGTCGCATGAGGTATGGTAAATTTTTCCGGATGGATCACGATGTCTATCCCCGATTGAAGCACTCCAAGCCATGAATGGGTATAGGGTAAAAAAACTTGAAAAAAATGCCATTCATCTGACTGAAAGTATGTCTGAAAGATGCGGAAGTAAAACAAAAAAGTAAGAATTGTATAGATGATAAATACCTCTTTTTTTGATTGAAGACTGCGCTGTATTATTTTTTTGAGATCCATATATTTTCTATTCTGACTTAATGTAAACAATCAGGGACAAGCTTCTTTATATTGGTCTAATCTGTTTCCAAATAGGGCAATATAGTATGTTATGCGGGGTGCTTTTGTTAATGCTGGCAAAAATTCGGCATCTGATTTTTTTCTTATTTTGTTTTGAATGTGCTGTCGAGTTTGTAACGTTTTAGGCAGCTTAATGATATTCCATACAATTGCTTTTAGTATGGCAATACCCGTCAGTGGTTTTTGTTTTAAAAAAAACAGCACAGCAGCACATATGCACAAAGCAATATGTGTGGGTAAGAGGAAAATCAATTCCCAAACACTTAGATTTTTGATATATGAGTGAATTCGGTTTTTGAATGAGTGAAATTGTACGTATGCATTATCCATAGCATTAGAGGTGCCACCTATGTGATGTTCGATTTTTGCCCCTGGCTCATACCATACTTCGTAACCGGCAAGCCACGTCCGATGACAAAAGTCAGTTTCCTCAAAATAAGCAAAGTAATCTGAATCAAATAATCCAATTTGGTCAATGAGACTTTTTTTAATCAAGATACACGCACCTTTTGCAGTGTACAGAGGGACTGATGTATTAAATTGTTCACTATCATGTTGAAGATATCCAAAATGATACAAAAAACCTGTTCGAGTATAGTATGCACCTACAGAATCAAGAGTGTTTGGATAATTCATGCGTAGAATTTTGGGTTGAGCTATACCTATATTTTTTGACTGTTGAAAAATGCGCAATAGATGTTCTATGAGATCATGTTGAACGATTCGTGTGTCGTTGTTGAGGAGAAGTACATACTCCCCTGTTGCTTGTCTGACGCCAATATTATTTCCATTTGCAAATCCTTCGTTTTGCTGGTTCACGATCACGCGAATGAGAGGATGATTGACTCGGATATATTGGACCGATGTATCTGTTGATGCGTTGTCCACAATGATGATTTCAAGCGCGGGGTATGTCAGTAGGCTGAGTGAGGGAAGTAGTGTTTTTAGGTGATGCAAACCATTCCAGTTGACAATCACAATACTGACTTTTTTATTACTCAGGCAGCTTCTGTCACTCGTGGTTGTCCCGCCAGTGCTCGTACCAGTGGCAGGCTGGAAAAATTCTGCGCGCTGCCTCTGACCTTCTACTCGTGACGTCTGCCGGTGATTAGACATTTGACTTTAGACTTTAAACATTAGATATTCGATATTGGAAATAAGATTTTGTTATTTATTTATCCATGATTTTGACAGCTCGTATGTCGATTTCGGCAAAACCTCGATCACGATAATCTAGACTCATAAGCCAGTCAAGAAATTTATTACGCGGTTCTTTTCGTCTGAGTACGTGCTTGAAGAAATACAAAAGCATGATATGTAGTGTGGTGAAATAGCCTGCATTGTATTTGACTTCTTTTATCTCAAATCCTGCAAGCGTCAGCAATATTTCCAGATGTTTTCTGCTGTAGTGACGATGACCAAAAAAATACGCTGGATCAATGAGGTTTGAGATGATGGTGCTGTGCATCGTGTTAAAAAACAGATTACCACCTTTTTTGAGCACGCGATTTATATTAATGAGTGATGTAAGTTCTGTACCCGGGGGTACATGCTCTATCACCATGAAGTACATGGCAATATCAAACTCATTTTTTTCGAAGGGGAGATCTTCTACGATAGATGCTTTTTCAAAACGGAATTTTGGAAAGCGCTTTTTCGCGTATTTTATAGGTGCCTCTTCTATATCGATTCCAGTCACATGACAGGGAATTTTTTCAAACAAAAGTTCCAGTGCCCCACTCCAGCAGCCAATATCAAGCAGTTTGCTGTTTTTTTTCACATATGGTTTGATCCAGTTAAATAAAAAATGATGCCCAGGAACGAGTTGGTGTTCATCATGGTCGTCCTGCAGGAAAACCATGCTGCGTGTGGTTTGAGTATTGGTCATATGAATAAAATATGATAATCATATCATCTTCATTGACCAAATAAAGCATACATGTATAATGATCTGCATATGAATATACTTATCACTGGCGGAAAAGGATTTATCGGATCATATCTTGCAGATGCGCTCATGCAGTCAGGGCATGATGTTGCGATATTTGACGCTCATCTCAACTTCATCAACAACCCTGAATATTATAAAACGATGATGAAGATCAGGAAAAAATATTTTAAGCTCAAACCTTCTGTCGAATACAAAGGAGATATTCGTGACATTGACTCATTTAAAAAAGCATGTGCGGATTACAAACCAGAAATCATAGTGCATCTTGCCGGACTTCCTATGGCTCGCCCTCCTCAAAATCATGTTGATGAGATGCTGCCTATAAATATGCAAGGAACTCTCAATGTCTTGGAAGTATTCGAAAAGTGTTCATCTGCAAGAAGGATCATTTACACCTCTTCCAGCATGGCATATGGACACTTCACCAAACAGCCACAGCCTGAAGAGTCTATTCTTTCTCCGGTAAATGCATATGGTGCCACTAAAGCAGCAGGAGAATATTTTGTAAAATTGAGTAAAAAAGAGTGGGTCATCATCCGTCCTACCTCAGTATATGGATTTACTGATTGCGCAAATAGAGTGACTCAGCTTCTTATCGATGCTGCAGTTGCGGGTAAAAGCGCGTGGGTTGTAAAAGATGAGGCTCTCGATTTTTCGTATGTCAAAGATGTTGCATCTGGTTTTGCTATCTGTACCACCAGTCCAGGTGCTGTGCATGAAACATTTAATATTTCACGAGGTCAATCACGTGAGGCGTCAGAGTTTGCCGAAATATTAAAACAGTATTATCCGTCATTCCGGTATGAGATCCGCAATCCCAACAATACTCAGGTCTGGCGTGGATCTATGGACAACGCAAAAGTGAGAAAAATACTCGGCTTCAAATCGCGGTATGGCATCGAGGAAGGGATCAAAGAAACGCTTGAACTTATGAAAGAATATAGTTAAAAGTGAAGAGCCTGCCTGCCGCAGGCAGGTGAAAAGGTAAAAGTGTTAGTCATATTACGTGCGAAATAGATTCTGTCACTCATTGTCATCCCGTCAGTGCTCGAACCAGCGGCAGGCTGGAAAAATTCTGCGCGCTGTCGGGAACCCTCTATTCGTGCCACCTATTTCGCACAGAAATTAGAAATCGTTGCTTGGAAATTAGCCATAGATTAAACAACAACTTTACGAATTTTATAACTTGACGAACTTGATGAACAACTTATTTTTTTTCGTTCCAGTGCTGAATTTTGTTCTGCAGTCGTATCCTCGACTATTTAATCCCTTTTTTGGTGTTGATGTATGGACGAGACTCATCGAGGTTGACCATATCCGCAAAAATCATCACCGGATTCCAGATCGTCCACTGGGAGGTCAATTTATCATAGACGGATATTTTGATTATCCACCGGTGACTCCGTGGCTCTTTTCTTTTATTCCAAAAAAAACATTGCTGAAAATTCAAGGCTATATAGCTCCGTTTTTTGATTCATTGCAGGTGATACTGGTTTATTTTGTTGCATTTCATATCACCGAAAATCCGATGATTGCTGTTTTGGCACAGGTGATGTATATGGCAACTCCTATGATCGCGGTGGAAAATAGCTATCTTACTCCCCGCTCATTCGGGTACACGTTATTTACTCTTACTGTATTGCCACTGCTGCTTTTTTTAGGTGAAGGTCAAGAGTGGTATCTCGTTGTCAGCCTGGTATCTGGCGTTCTCCTTTTTCTTTCTCATCGATTTGCAATGCAGGCGTTTTTATTTATCTCGATTTTTTTTACGTTTTACTTAAATACTCCTCTTTTTATACAGATATTTCTGATAAGTTTTGTTTTGGCAATTATTGTGACAAAGGGATATTATCTGCGAGTACTCAAAGGCCATATCGCCAATATTTATTTCTGGTGTGTAAATCTTGAGTATCGATTTGCTCATCAGGTGCGAGGCATTATCAAAAAAGATACCAAAACCGATTTTGTAAATAAGATTTATCAATTGCTCTCTCTTTTTTCTCCTGTTGCGATTTTCGGGCTGTTTCCGTGGAGTCTGAGTGCATTTATATTGGTAGCTGGTAATTATTACAACCTGTTTCGTCCTCCGGCAATACTTTTTCAATTTGCTGCCTGGATCATATTTTTATATGTTCTTGGAGTGATTGTCTTGAAAATCCGTAGACTTATGCCCATCGGTGAGGGTCAGCGGTATCTGGAGATGGCGCCGGTGCCGTCGAGTATCATAGCAGCATATGTGGTGTTTGAGCTTGCGGGATTGTATGGTTTTTTTGTATTGGTTTTGGTTGGAGTTGCTGTGTTATTGTGTGTTGGGGTTATCATCGGGATTCAGATAAAAGGCATCATTCGTGACAGAAATCGGAGCGTGACAGGAGATATGCTCACGGTGTTTGAGTATATCAATAAACAAAAAAGTACTTTGCGGATTTTGTGTATTCCTCACCAGAATACGACGATGACGGTGTACCACACTAAAGCACAGGTGTTTGTGAATGCGGACAATCCCGGCCTTCTGAAAGTTACCGAGGTCTTCCCTATCTTGCGGATGAGTGTACAGGAGGTGGCAAAGAAGTATGAGCTTACCCATGTGCTCATAAAAGAATCCTTTGTGACGCTGAAAGAACTCGGGCTCAAGGAAAAAGATGTGGTGTGTGCAAGCGCAGACGTGAAACTGGTGAAGATATCTTAATACTAGTATGAGTTCACAATTATCTTTACCTTCATTACATATTAAACCATCAAAGGCATATATAGACATAATGGCAAGTTGGCTTTTTATAGGAAAGGCCACAAAACACGAATATGCTTTACTTCTCACCATTACTCGTCTCAATCTTAAGATAAATGAAGATTATAATCGGGCAAGGCAAGGCGTCAAGAAATACTATTCTGATTCAAATTCATTGAATCTATCCGCGCTCATTACTTTTACAAATTATATAGAAAGCGTAATTACTGATATATAGACTGACTGATATTTTTGAAAGACTTATTCAAGAGTACGACGACTATTTAGAGGTTTTGCCCAAAGAGGCAATTTCTACTATTTTAGAAATAAAAAAGAAAACACATGAATTACGAAGTGATGCAGAACATATTGGAGGAAGAGTTATTCGTAATAAGAGTATGCGAAGTAATAAAACAGGTTCTGTATATTTTAGTATTGATGAGGAATATATTTTAATATCTCATAATAAACTGAAAATTAAACTGTTGGCAGGCTGGATCAAAATGTTGAATAATTGTGTTATGCTAAGTGCTAGTACATTTGTTAAAAAATACAATACGGAAGTTAGACGTTCGGTCGATGCCACCTGAAGGTGACGAAGGATTGGGTGACGTTAAATCCACACGAAAGGTATGAGCGAAGAGCTGGAATATTCATGATCTGCGTCTCGATCTTGCCACTTGCTACTCCCCGCTTCTGCAATACATGAAGTGCATACTTCACAAGCTTCCGACTGATGCCTTTGCCCTGATGAGCTTTTGAAACCCCGACAAGCGGGATATGGCCGTCAAATCTGAGCGAAATAAATCCGGCGATTGCGCCTTCCTCAATCCACACGTATATAGCGTCTGCTGCTTTGTGCCTCACCGAATTTATAGTCCACTGTACAAATTCTTCTCCTGCAAACTGGCGGGTGACCGGATCGTTGTAAAATCTGGTTTGTGTAAAAAGCGGTCGCACAAGACGTGTGAGTTCTGGTATATCTGCTTCTACAGCTTCTCGTATCTGCTCTGTTGAATCGGCAAAGTGATAGTTCTCAAGCGGAATCTGCATTTCCAGAAATCCATCTACCATCCGAAAATCATGCGATTCTAGCGCATGGATAAGCGCAATATCTGAGGCTTGAAAGCGATAGGTGGCATATCTGATATCTGATTTTTTCAATTCATCAAGGAGGTGAGATATAGCGTGCGGGTTTTTCGATGGAGGCGGAATATGTAGTATTTTTGCCACACGAAAACCAAAGATATCTGTGTCAAATGTGTTGAGCTCCCAGGTGGGTGTATTCATTTTCGATGCGATGTGATGATCTCCTTAAGAGTCTGTGCGACATATACCACTTCTTCTTGCGTCATTTTCGGATACAAAGGTAATGAAATGATTCGTTCCCCTACCAGATCAGCAACAGGAAAATCTCCTGGTTTGTATCCAATTTTTTTGAATGCGGTAAAATGATGAAGAGGTGTAAAATATACATTAGCTCCAATCCCTTTTTCCTTTAATTCTTCTATCATGTCATCGCGGGTACAGTCAAGTCCAGAGGTATCAACTTCGATGGTATAAAGATTCCAGGAGTGGCGTATATTTTTTCGTTCTTGAGGTATTCTGATTTCGGGTGTGTCAGCAAAAAGACTGCAGTACTCATGAGCATATTCTGTGCGAATGCGGATAAAGTCATCCAATTTGCGAAGCTGCACGATACCAAGTGCAGCAGAAATATCTGTCATGTTGTATTTGAATCCAGGCTCAAGAATATCGTATTTCCATGATCCACTTGCTGTGTGTCTTTTCCATGCATCTTTGCTCATTCCGTGAAGCCTGAGTTGCGACAGTCTTTCCGCAAAATGCATATTTTTTGTGGTTACCATTCCTCCATCGCCAGTCGTCATATTTTTGATAGGATGAAATGAGAAACAGGTGAGATGGCCATGACTGCCGATTTTGACTCCTTTATACTCTGTACCGACAGCATGTGCAGCGTCCTCGATGATCGCGAGATGATGTTTGAGGGCGATTTTAGAAATTTTTTCAAGATCTACCGGGTGCCCTGCATAATGTACGGGCAAAATCGCTTTTGTTTTGCTCGTTATAGCGTCTTCGATTTTGTCAGGATCAATGTTATACGTGTCCCGTTCTATGTCTACAAACACAGGTTTTGCCCCGACTTGCATAATGGTATTTGAAGTAGCTGCGAAGGTAAATGGTGTTGTGATAACCTCATCTCCCTCCCCTATTCCGGCTACTATAAGTGCAAGATGGAGTGCAGCGGTGCAGGAGGTTACCGCAACAGCATAATTTATATCGATATATTTGGCAAAGTCTTCTTCAAACTGTTTTGTTTTGGGGCCAAGGGTGACCCAGCCGGAGTCTAGCGCAGCGGCTACTTCTTCTTTTTCTTCATGATCAAATAATGGTTGGGCAAACGGTATAAATGATCTCATGTTGGGATAAATGATATATTGCTAATGATTGTGAACTCGATTCAATAGCATTTAGTATACACCTCTGATCGTGTAATATCGTTACTGTCATTAGTTAGTAAGATTCCAAATCAATGATCACAACGGAAGGAGTCTCACCTGTTAGTTTTTCAGCTATATTGACGATGTTTAAAGATTGTTGACGATCAACAGCAAATCCGTTCAACTGATGTGTAACGGGTCCATCATCTGTATCTGTATGTTGAAGTACCAACAATCCTTCCGTTAAATCTACAAAGCTTTCAGTAATGCCTCGATCGGGGTGGGTAAAAAATACTTGAGTATTTATCTGATTAATATTATCTCCACCCCAGACTCTTTCTTGTGCTATTGTTGGCTGAAAACCAGCACTAATTAATTCTTCAACTGTTTTTCCTCCATATGTTGATATTTCTGAAGTTGCCATATTTTTTTATTTCACTAATAATTTCGACAGTATAGCATAGCTGTTTTTTGCTGTGAAGCGGGTGTTGTAGTGTTTTGCCTCATTGCGCATTTCAGAATATGCGTCTGATTTTAATAGGTCAATTATTGTATGTGCAAGAGATGTAGGTGTGTTTGATTTTGTCACCATTCCTGTCTTTCCATTTTGTACTGTGTCCCGTAAACCATCAACATCGTAGACTACAGCCGGTGTACCTTGCAGGCCGGCCTCAGTCACGATGAGGCCCCAGCCTTCTTTCACCGATGTGACCATGATAAGATGAGCTTGGCGCATGAGCTCAATTTTTTTGTCTTCATTCACAACCCCTGCATAGGTAATATCAGTGGCAAATTTACTTTGTTGCATATATCGAAGCACTTTCTGTCCATACGATGATTTTGCAGATCCCGCCACAATGAGCTTTAAATCCGGTATTGATTCATGCGCGATTTCAAATGCTTTGATCTGGTCAAGTGTGCGTTTCATGGGTCGGATGGAGCCGAAAGAAAGGAGAGTCGGGTTGTGCGGCGAGGATTCTGGATTGCGGGATTGTAAGAATTCAGGAGAAATAACAGATTGCTTCGTCCTTGCCAAGTCGGTTAGTCCTCGCAATGACGTTGGTGTTTGTATTGTTTGATTTATGGCGACGGGAAAGACAGTAGTATTTTTTTTATCAAAGCCAAAGCGTGCAAGATCATTTCTGGTACTTTCAGATTCAGTCAGAACCGTATTTTTTCTTAACAGCCACAGATAGATGGGTTCCAGAATATATCCGATAAGGTTTAGTGGAAACCAGAGTTGATAAAACCAGATTTCTCTACAGAGCTGATATATGAGAAGAATACGTTTTTGTTTGGCATACCATTGAGTCATAAAAGGCACCGTATTTATTTCTTCGATGATCAGATCCGGCCAGCTGGCAAGATTGTTCAAATAATAAAAAGCAGTAGTAAGATAAACTGTGTATCGGTTGCCGGTACGGATGATACGATACCCATCGCGTTCATCTGTTTTGACGCAGCCCGCAAACCCTCCCACAAGAAAAATTACCTCATGTCCGTCGGCTACCATTTCACGGGCAAGTACTTCATTGAGAGTTTCTGCCCCTCCGGCTTCTGGATGAGATGTATCTTTCCATGTTAACCAAAGAATACGCATTCCCTATTGTATCAAGGATGGTATACTCTTATCTCGTATGCAAGTTATCATTCTTTGCGGCGGTTATGGTACTCGTCTAAAAGAAGAAACAGAGTTTAAGCCCAAGCCACTGGTAAGAGTAGGTGGAGAGCCTATGTTGTGGCATATCATACAGATATATAGGTATTACGGATACCACAATTTTATTCTCGCTCTTGGGTATAAAGGTGACAGGATAAAAGACTATTGTGTAAATGAACTTCAATTTGTAGATTTTAAAAGACATACAGCGACAGAATCTCAGGTGATATTTACTTCAGACCAAAAAGACAAACAAAGCATCACTATCACGCTATTGGATACAGGTTTAAATACGTTACCAGGAGAGCGGGTCGCTCGTTGCTCACACGCAATACCCGAAGATGACAGGCAATTTATGCTTACATATGGGGATGGTGTTGCTGATATCAACATTCGAAATGTTGTATCATTTCATCAGAAAAATAAAGTCTTGGGTACGATTTGCGGCGTGCATCCACGTTCGAAATTTGGTCTTATCAAGACAGATAAAAAAAATCATGTCATCTCTTTTATTGAAAAGCCAGTGCTTGTCGACTGGGTCAATGGAGGGTTTATGATATTTGACCGTGACGCGCTCACTTATTTTCGATCAGGCGAAATGGAGCACGAAGCTGTAAAACGGTTGATGCGAAAAAAACAACTAGCAATGTATCCACATGAGGGATTTTGGTTTGCAGTAGATACCTACAAAGAACTTGAAGACTTGAATACAATTTGGAAAAAAGGGAATGCTCCCTGGCATATATGGTAACTTCGTTTCAACACAAAAAGGTTTTGGTGACAGGCGGGGGTGGTTTTGTGGGAGCACATCTGGTCGAGCAACTGATTGCAGAAAAAGCGGTTGTGTATGCGACAGTACAATCAGTAGAGCCACGCTCGTATTATATGAGTTCAAAGCTGCATGATAAAGCTATCAGTGTCGCATTGGACATTTGTGATTTTGAAAAATTATACAGCTTCATTATCAAAAATCGTATTGAGACGATCTTTCATCTAGCCGCTCAGGCATTTGTAGACGTTGCGTTCATGAATCCCAAAGAGACGCTTTCGACCAATATTATGGGTACTGTCAATATTCTTGAATGCAGCCGGTTGAGTCCATACGTTCGTTCTCTTATTTTTGCATCGTCTGATAAGGCGTATGGCGTTTCGTCAGATGGGATATATCATGAAAATGATCCACTGCAGGGAAAGAATATTTATGAAGTTTCAAAATCCTGCGCTGATCTCATCGCACAATCATATTACCATACATATCGTCTACCTGTAACAATTGCCCGTTTCGGCAATATATACGGTGAAGGAGACTGGGATGAGACGCGACTTATTCCTGGCTTAATGCAGTCGATTGTGAACAAAAATCAATTTATTGTGAGAAGTGACGGAACTCCGACAAGAGATTATGTATATGTTAAAGATGTTGTTGAAGGGTATATTCTTTTAGCAAAAAATATTGATAAAACACAGGGTGAAGTATACAATTTTGGTTCCGAAGATGCTTACAGCGTACAGAATATTATCAAAACTACCCAGCAAGCTCTGAAAACAACCATTTCCTGCCTTTTTGAAAATAGAGCTTCACATGAGATACAGCATCAACATCTGGATTACTCAAAAGCAACCAAACAATTGAATTGGAAGCCACGTACACGTTTAAAAGCTATTCTTCCCCAGCTTTATGCATGGTATAGAAAACACTCGTAAAAGTGATAATCACATGATGTTTTATTAGTATTTATTTGGGTTCTTGCTAGTTACATTTTGTTTTATTTTATATGAAGGCTTCGTATTCCCCACCCACGTTTGTGCCTGGTAAAACTATGATACCTGTATCGGGCAAAGTATATGATCAGGATGAAATTGATTTGGGACAAGAAGCGGTTCGTGATGGATGGTGGACCGAGGGAAAATTTGCACGCCAGTTTGAAACCAAGTTGCGTTCAGTTGTATCACGTAGATATGTGCATCTGGCCAATTCAGGTTCATCTGCCAATTTGCTTGCGGTAGCTGCGCTTACCTCAAGGGTTTTTGGAGAGAGACAGCTTAAGCCCGGGGATGAATTTATCACGACGGCTACAGGTTTTCCCACCACCGTAAATCCAGGTATTTTGTATGGTTTGACACCAGTTTTTGTAGATGTAGATAAAAAGACATTAAACGCTGATATTTCAGCTATCCAAAAAGCTATCACGCCTCAAACAAAACTTATTATGATAGCTCACACACTCGGAAACCCTTTTGATATTTCAGTTTTGAAAAAGCTGGCTGACGAACATCATTTGTGGTTTATAGAGGATTGTTGCGATGCTCTTGGTAGTCGTTTTGCAGACAAACCTGTAGGCGTGAATAGTCATATTTCTACCTATAGTTTTTACCCAGCACATCATATCACGACTGGTGAAGGCGGTGCTGTTACCACAGATTCTCCTCTTATCAGTCGCGCGATAGAGCAATTTCGTGATTGGGGGCGTGATTGCTGGTGCGAGCCCGGTAAAGATAATACATGTGGCAAACGTTTTGAGTGGCAGCTTGGGGATCTTCCGACAGGATATGATCATAAATATATATATTCACAGATTGGTTATAACCTGAAAATGACTGATATGCAGGCTGCTATAGGTGTCGCCCAGCTTGATAAATTACCCTTTTTTATCAAAAAGCGCAAAGAAAATTATAGACAACTGTATGATTGTTTTAAAAAGCAGAGACAATGGTTTGATCTTGCAGAGGTTCATCCAAAAGCAGAGCCATCCTGGTTTGGCTTTCCGTTTGCTGTTAAAAAAAACGCCCCATTTACAAGAGATGAATTTACAAAGTTTTTGGAAGAGCATTGCATTGCAACCCGTCCTCTTTTTGCTGGCAATCTGATAAAGCATCCGGCGTATATGGATATACCTAAAAAAATTGTTGACGATTTGGATGATGCGGATTATGTGATGAATGCTGGGGCATGGATAGGAGTTTATCCAGGTATCGATGCGGTACGATTGAAGTATATACTCAAGATAGTTGAAACATTTATGAATCTTAAAAGTAAAAGTTAACTTTTTTAAGAATTGAGAATTTATTTATAATTCATCATTGGTTATTAGTACAAGATGTTGGCAATTGTTACAGAAGAAATTTATAACTGGATATTACATATTTGACATGAGAAATTAGTCCGCATACCTATGTCGATCCAGATTGAAGGAGTAGTGGTCCAACCACTCAAGCAGATCCGAGATGAGAGAGGAGCAGTATTTCATATGCTGAAAAAAACAGATTCCTTGTTTACTGAATTTGGTGAGATATATTTTTCACTCGTACATAGCGGTATCATAAAAGGCTGGCATATTCATAAAAAAATGACTTTGCGCTATGCGGTAGTTTCTGGTTTGATAAAACTGGTCCTATATGATGATAGAAAAGATTCTCATACGCGCGGGGTGGTCATGGAAATAGATACGGGTCCTGACAATAATTATTCTCTCATTGTCGTCCCTCCTGGTATTTGGAACGGATTTCAGGGAATAGCTAAAGAAGTTTCAATTGTTGCAAATTGTGCTGATATACCGCATGATCCTGAAGAAATTATGCGTATAGCTCCTTTTGACAAGCGGATTCCTTACACGTGGAAAAAAACAACTTGATCGTATTTTTTACGCCACATTTTTATACTGTTTTTTCCATTTCTGGTATTCCAACTTGTCTCCCATTTGTATAGCTTTGGTAATCGCAGTTAATATCATCACATTGGTGACCCCGCTATCTATAGACGTAAGTGGTTTTTCTTCATGTTTAATGCAAGCAACAAAATGCCTCAGCTCTTCCTGCAACGGATCAATGGAAGGAAGTCGTGGGATATGAACGTCGCCCAAAAGAAAAGACGCGCCATACGGATCCTGAGCAGACGGATAGGTGACAGAGGCTTCGTATATCCGTAGCGGTTCAATAGCATTCGTATCGTCAAATACCGCCATTTTTTTACTTCCTAACATGGTCATATTTCTCACTTTAAGAGGATAAAGCCACGCTACTGAAATTGAAACAAGGATATTGTTTGGATACTCAAGCGTGATGAATGCTATATCATCCTGACAATTCCGCGAATAGCTTTTGGCAGTGGCAGATACGGTAAGTGGTTCTTGTTTTTCCAAAAGCCACGAAATGATAGAGATGTCATGAGACGCAAAATCCCAAACGACATTTACATCATCTCGTATGGGACCATAACTTTGTCTTTTAAATTCAATCGAATATAAAGATCCAAAGTATTTTTTTTCCAGATGTTTTTTGATCCAGCGAACGCTTTGATTGTAAAGAAAGGTGTGACCAATAAGCGCAACTGTTTTATTGGCGTGCATAATATGTTGTAATTTAAAGGCTGAAGCTAAATCATGAGTCAATGGTTTTTCGATGAGAACAGGAATATGATGATGAGCCAACTTTGAAGCAATTTCGAAATGCATACGTGCAGGTACGGCAATGATTACTCCGTCCGGTTTTTGATCTATAAGTTCATCAACTGTTTGCAGGGTATGCACATGCGGATGCAGGCTTTGCGCATCGTGCCGCATTTCTGCACTGGTGTCGCAGACCCATTCCAGTCTGGCATCCAGTGATTTATTAAAATATCGAGCGTAGTTTCTCCCCCAATAACCCCAACCTATGATGCCTAGTCGTTTCATATTTCTTAAAAAAAAGTATATTGATGATTCATTTATTTATATACGTGTTCCATTTTAAACAATGTTATTTATTTTCCAATCATATACTTCTAAAGCACCATCGTCATAGGATAATACATACGATGTTTTGTTTTTTGTTATATACATCTCTGATTTTAATTTATCATTTCTGCGCAGATTCAGAATTGTTACTTTCTGCTTTTTAGTATCAAGAAAAAAAGGACACTGTTTTGCAGGAAAAATACGAGCTTTCGCAAATCGTAATGCCTGATCAGTGGAGATATCTTGTGGGATTTGCATGAGTTCAAAGTCTAACTCACCCATCGGGTGATACGTCGCTTCGTTTTCGTTTTGTGGGGTAGTTTTGTAAGTTTTAGTCAGTATCATATCAAAATGTGTTTGAAACAATGTTATTGCTTCTTCAGTACATCTTTTAAAAATAGTTTCAGCAGTATCAGTCTCGTCGATATGAAACAATGTTTGTGTGATGATGGGTCCATTGTCGATTCCTTCATCCTGGATAAGGTGTAAGGTGATACCGGTTTTGTCGAGACCATCAAGTATGGCCCAGGAGCATGGAGCCACACCTCTGAGTTTTGGTAATGGGCCAAAGTGCATATTTATCACTTGATCTGCAAGGTGTATAAAAGGCATACGAAACAGTGAGTATGGCTGAAGCGAAAAAAGAGTATGAAATTGTCCAAATTTGTTTCTCAGCATTGTAATAAAGTGCGGATCATTTACTTTGCGAGTTTTAAATAAATTTACATCGGGCGTATATCCTTTTTCTAATGCCGCTTTCCACAGTGAGCGAATCCAGGTGTCAACACCATTATCAGTTATATCGCAAATGATACAAAGCGGCGCATATCCTTCCTTATATAGTATATCCAGACAGTTTGCCGCGAGAGTTCCTCTTCCTGTCAGTAATATGCGAGATGATGTCATGATGGATGATAAGTAGTATCAAATAATGCAATCATATCCACGATATACTCCACCATTTCTTTTGTCATTTCTGGGTACATAGGTAATGAAAGAATTTCATTTGCAATACGCTCCGCTTGAGGAAAATCATTTTTTTTATATCCTAAATATGCATAAGCTTTTTGTAGATGTAAGGGGAGCGGATAATGAATAAGAGTGACAACACCCTTTTCTGTTAAAAAGCGCATTAATGCGTCACGATGAGGATGACGAATGACATAAAGATGAAAGACACTCATTCTATCTTTAAGGTTTGAGAGGGGTATTGTAGTTGAAGAAAGCTTCTCTAGGCTAGTTTGATACCAAGATGCTACTTGTTGGCGCTTTTGCGTCCAGCTATTTAGATGATGTAGTTTCACTCGGAGAATAGCGGCCTGCAAAGTATCCAGCCTGGTATTTATTCCTACTTCGTCATGAAAATATTTTTTTTTCTGACCATATTCACGTAGATGTTTCACTTTGATTGCGAGTGCATCATTATTGGTTACTATGGCTCCTCCATCACCATAAGCGCCAAGATTTTTACCAGGGTAAAATGAAAATGCGCCGAAAATACCATATGTTCCTGTCATTTTTTCTTTGTAGTATGCGTTGTGAGACTGGCAGGCATCCTCAATCAGAGCTATGTTATGGTTCTTTTGTTGGATAACTTGTTGTATTTCGTGGATTTTATCTGGTTGACCGTAGAGGTGAACGCAAATGACAGCCTTTGTTTTTGGATTTATTTTCCGTTTAAGATCTGAAATATCAATGCCATGATCGTGAGGATCGGTATCGACAAAAACAGGTTTTAAGCCGTTTTCAGATGCACCAAGTGCTGTTGCGATGAAGGTATTAACCGGTATTATAATTTCGTCCCCTGGTTTAAATCCGAGTGCTCTCAAACCTAGTATGAGCGCATCTGTTCCAGAATTAAGACTGATACAATGCTTGCTTCCCACGAAAGTTGCAAATTCATTTTCAAAAGAAGTGACCTCTGGACCTTGAATAAATTGTCCATGTTTAAAAACTGTTTGCACAACCCTATCAATTTCATTTTTTATCTGTTCATACTGTGTGGTAAGATCGACAAAAGGAATATGCATATGTTAGTTTATAAAGCTTGTAAAGCAGGTGTCAGGTTTAAGGTTTTAGTGTTAGGTTGTAGGTGATAATTTTATTAGTTTATAACTATTTGCGATGTTGACTTACTTTCTGAGTGCCAAGTCCAATGTATAATGATCATGAAGAATTAAGGAAGAAGAAAGAAGATGATTCTTATTTCTTAATTCTTATTTCTTAGTTGTAAAAAATATATTACCTTTTCGCTTTTACCTTTTAAGAAAAGTTAATATGTTAATAAGTCGAAATCCCGCTCCTACCTACAGAGAGATGATATTTAACCGCTTCTCATAATATTGTCATGATCAAAACGTATTTGTGTTCTCGGTTTATGGTAATAACGAATGATATGGAGACGGTAAAAAATTGCCAGTGTGTCTTTAAAAATTCCCCAGATAGCCTGCCAGGTAGCAGCAGAAGATAGGGTGCTCAGACCATAGTCGAGACGTATTGGAGCTTCATAAATACGGTGATATCCCAAATGACGAGCGACAACAAGCATCTCAAGATCACCAGCAAATTTTTTTTCGACCAGCCGTGGCAGAATTTTTTCGAGTACTTTTTTCTTGAAAATTTTAATTCCCGCCTGAGTATCTCGCACGTTGACACCAAATGTAAATCTCACAAAATAATAATATCCATAACTCAAAATTCTACGTAAAAATGAATAATGAACTTTTGAAGCAGGATGACGTTTGGAGCCGACGATGATGTCAGCTTCGTACCATTCCATGTGTTCAAGCAACATCGAGATGCCATTGGGGTCGATCTCCATACCTGAATCCAAAAACATCACATAGTCCCCTTTTGCTTCGCTCATTCCAAGACGGATCGCATAACTTTTGCCCTGATTATGTTTGTATGCCAGGCAGGTGAGTTTGGGTATTTTTGCTTTTTTGATAAGTTGGAACGTATTATCTACCGTGCCATCTACTACCACGATCATTTCATAGTCGTAGCGTATCGTATCAAGCACTTTTTTAATATGAAGGAGGTTGTGAATGATTGTTTTTTCCTGACGGTATGAAGGTATGATGAGGCTGAGAAAATGAGAAGATGCCTTTTGGATCATTTGGTGTCATTATACAGTAAACAGACGACAGTAATCAGATTACAGTAAACAGAAGACAGAAGTTGATTAGCTATTGATTTTTTTCTCAAAAAGAGCGAGTTCTGGAGGTGTTCCCATGGTCATCCAGTCGCTTACATTTGTTATGCGTACTTTTCCACCATTTTTGATAACCATATTGTAAAGCGGACACATATAAAATTCATTTTTTGTCATGATTCGCTTTGAGATCATTTCCTGTGCTGCCTTTTCATACACTGTGCGTGAACCAAAGTAATAAATCCCTATTGCAGCATTGTTTGATATCACTTTTTTTTCTGCGGTTTCAATCACTATTCCGTTCTGGTTAGTGCGAATGTAGGAGTATGCTGGATTGTTGCTTTGCCATACGGGTATGAGTCCAGCTAGTTTTTCCGCCCGTGCGTTTGAGATTTTTTCAGTGAGGTCGGGTGCAAGAAAATATTGATCACAGTCTACCGTAAAAAAATCTTCATATGGCTCCAGAAGATGCATCGCAACGAGCACTGTACATACAGGTCCTTCAGTTACATCTGGAATCGTAATAATATGAGTGGAATCGCCGGCGAGGTGTTTTATTTTTTTTGTGATGCCAAAATTGTGCTCATGTTCTTCAAGTACTATAAAAATCAGGTCTGAAGGATCAAGATCAGGAAATGCTTTTTTGATGCTCATGAGAGTCCAGGCGATCATAGGTTTGTCCGCAACAGGTAAAAACGGCTTTGGTATCTTTTTACCTGCAAAGCGCGATCCTCTTCCGGCCATGGGAATAATAATTTTCACTTTGGTGTATAAAGTTTTTAAAGTTATAAAGTTTATAAACTAGTCGGTTAGTATATTAGTAGATGAGAGCGTTAGTTGATATATCGTCATTGCGTTTGCTTGTCGGCAGACAATGAGCGAAATAGATTTACTACTAGCTAAACTACTAAATGACTAAAAAACTAAACTTCTAATGACCCAGTAATTGAAATTCTAAATTTTTGAGCTTCTCTGGTTTGTCTGTGCAGATGCCGTCGATGTGCCAATTAATAAGTTTTTTCCATGTCTCTTCGTAGCCGTGATATGCAAGTGGATGACCGAGTGCAGTGTGTACGTCCGGCGACATACAATATACTGTCTTTTTTTTTGACTTCATTTCTGCCAATAGCGTCTGTGAATAAAAATGACGATACTCAGCTGCCCAGACAATATCAAAATGCGGGTCATCTTTCACTTCATCCCAGAGATTGATGGTGTGCTCAAATTTTGTTTCAGAGATGATATAAGCTATTTTGATTTCTGGATTTACTTGCTTGAGATTTTGAGCAGCATCACGGGTCAGATCGAATACAAATGCGTGGTTATGTAGCTCATATTTTTTCCAATAGTCAGAAAGTTTCTGATATGCTCTGTTGTTTTGGCTATCGGCTTTGAGATGAAGTGCAAGCTGTGGCTTGGTATCCAGTTTGTTTATTGCATCTAAAAAAGTCTTGAGTGAAATAAAACGTTCTGTCGAGTTTATGTATGGTATGTTTTCGATTTCTTGTACAGTGAGTTGTGCTACTTTTCTTGCATCTTCTGCAAGTCGTTCAAAATTATCATCGTGGATGATGACAAAATCACCATCTTTTGTCAGACGTAAATCTGTCTCGATTGCATACCCTCTTTTCACTGCTTCAATAAGCGCAGTGAGTGAGTTTTCAGGATATTCTTCAAGAAGTCCACGATGGGCAAAGATATGCATAGGAAATTATACAGTGTGACAGAGTCAGAGATACTTTATCAGTCAGTTTGTCTCTTTATAAAGTTTGTAAAGTAGCAACTCAGCAACTCAGCCGCTCAGTGATTCAGGGACTTGGGATTTCAGGTATTCAATAGTTGATAGTCGTCATTGTGTTTGTCCGCCTGTAGCGGGAGAAGCATTCAGATCCTGAATCAGTTCAGGATGACGTGTAAACAGATTTTTTCGTTGCTTTGCTCCTGCAATGATGTTTATCACTAATCAGCTAAAACCTACTTTAAAAACTGTCAAGTTTGATTACGTCTTCCGGATTACCCAGCAAAGCTTTGATGTTCACTTCACACATCTGCACGTCATGTCCTGACTTAATAAGTTCGTTGTAGACTGGTCCCACAAAATAATTATTTTTGTAGAGAAAAGATTTATTTTGCATCATATTCCGAGCTGCTCTCACAAAGTCTTGCCCCCGTGCAAAATGATACAGTCCCATAGTGGCAATACCCGGTTTTGAAGGTGTTATTTTTTCATTTAGCACCGCAACATCTTCACTTCCCCCTTTTAATTCTACATACCCCCACAATCTGTTTTTAAAATAGGTGTGAGATTGGACAGGCACGATATGGGTAAGTTGGGGCGTATTACCCAGTTGTGCATATAGCGGAGTGAGGTCACGAAGTACGTCTGCGAGTTCAACCAGGATAGGCTCGTCATGTGTTATTTCTGATTCCATCGCTTTAAGTATGGTGCAAGGTGCGCCGTTAGTTTTATAGTCAATTTGTTTGATTTCAAATGAAAAGGAAAAAAACTGATGTAGTTGTTTGGTGATTTGGTATCTCTGCTCTTGATCTTTCCGGATGATAAAAGTTATTGAGGAGTAGTACGATATATCATGCTGTCTCATGATGAGAGAAATCAAAGGCTGGTTTTGCACCATCACAAATGGTTTGAATGTTTTAAAATCAGTTGCGTCTGCAGCCAGGGGAATAATCAATTTCATGGGGATAAAAATTTGATCAGCATTCTTCCGCCGGTTTTATTTTTATCAGCCTGTTGAAAGGCTTTTTGAAATGTTGAGAGCGATGAAACCGGAATCACGTCTGTTATTATCTGTTGTGAAATGTATTGCTGTATTTTTTTGTTTTTTAAAAAGGAGATGGCTTTTTTATAATCATTCGGTGTTGAACGGGTGATGCCCTGAAGTCTGATCTGACGATTGACAATTTGGTCAAGGCGCAGAGGAAGTGACATATCTGCTATACCCAAAATGCCTATCGTGCCCCCAGGCTTAACAAGGTCTGATGCAAGCGTCATGGTTTGTGTCATATGTTTGCCTCCTACCGCCTCAATGACTAGCTGGTGAGAAGGAGGATATGTTGCATTTTTTTTGTCGTAATTGATTGTTTTGGCTAGTTTTTCTAGAGGCTTGAGTGCTTCTTCATGTATTCCATATACGGTGATTTGTTTTTTTGGTATTTTGGCTAGAAAACGTAGTGTAAGGAGTATGAGACGTGCAATGCCGCCAGTACCGATCAAAGAGATTGAAATGTCACGTTTTGGCGATAATGTTCTCAATGCATGTATCACGATAGATACAGGTTCGACGAGACATGCAACTTCGTCGTTTATTTGATCAGAAACTGGTAATAATAATTCTTCGGGATAAATAAAATATGTTTGCGCAAGTCCTGACATGGTTGCGCCAAGATAGGGCAGATCGGGCCAGATATTTGGACGCTTTTGATACTCAAGAGGTGTATGTCGAAAGTCACCTGCTAATGGAATAAACCGCTCCCCTGTTTGAACATCTTTACAAATCCCTTCATGCAAAGGAATAAGTGGTAAACGTTTAGTTAATTTTTCAGGAGATTTATCCCCTCGATAATATTGCAAATCAGAACCGCAGATCGCGGCATAAAGTAACTGCACAAGCCTATATCCTGGAGGTATTGAAGAAATAACACACTGTTTGCTTGAAAAATGGTAAGGGCGAGTGAGAATGTATTGGGTAGATGTGATTGGGAGTTTGATACGACTCATACTTTGTAACGTTTTTTAGTTCTAAATTAAAAATTAAATTGAAGAGTTAAAAATGAATGATTATTGGTATTTCAATATGAGAAATATGTGTTTGGAAATCAACTTTCGATTACATGCTACTTGCTTGATGGGCAGATGTTTATTTTGATTGCTTGATGTTGCTTCATCAGGGTAAACGCATCAAGGATATTTTCTAAACTGAGCGTGTGAGTCATAAACATATTTGCATCAATTTTTTTGTTAAGAATAAGATTCATTGCTTCTACATACTGAGTCCGGGCAGAAGCAAAGGCACCATAGAGCTCAAGTTCCTTATAATGCACTCTATTGCTGTCAAGCGCTATACGGGGATGAGATGGAGGAAGTCCGCCAAAAAATGAAATACGTCCCATTGGTGCGGCAAAACGTACCGCATCTTCCTGGCCCTCTCCGGATGGTGCCGCGACTATGACTACATCCGCACCTGCGGCTGTTTCCTTTTTGATGATGTCTTCAAGTGCTCCATTTTGATGATGTACAAATAAGTCTGCTGGCATATGTTTGGCAAGATCCAGTTTTTCTTTCGAGATGTCGCATAATATGATTTTTTTTGCTCCTGACGAGCGAGCCAGACAGGCATGGAGGCATCCTATAGGTCCAGCTCCAAGAATAAGCACAGTATCCTCAGATGAGATATGAAGTTTTTCCTGCCCGTTTATGACACAGGAAAGTGGTTCACAAAGTGTAAAGTGCGCGAGCGGCTGTGTTGTTTTGGGTATTGGAATAAGCACGTCTTGGTCAACTGCTTCTTTGGGTATTCGTATATATTCTGCAAACCCACCATCTGTGTAGTAGCCGATTGACTTTGCTTTATCAGTGACTTGCGGACACATATTTTGTTTCCCTTTTTTACAGTATGCACATTTCATACAGCCTACTGGCGTGACGACGATGACAGGAGTTCCGATTTTGAGTATTTTTTTTGAAGAGTTATTTTGTTCTACAATACCTACGATTTCATGTCCCAGAATACGGGGTGGTTGTATGATGCGATGGCCATATTGATAGATTTTGAGATCAGTTCCGCAAATACCGCAGGCAACAATTTTCAGTAAAATTTCACCTTTTTTGATCTGTGGTTTGTCACATGATGTGACAGTAAGCTGTTCTTTTCCTTTCCAGATTGCAGCACGCATAGACTATGGTGTAATACTATCATACCGTCGCAGATCTTCAATCCATGAAATTTGTTTTTTGAGATGTGAGGGGATTTGTCTCATCATAAAAACCCGTTTTAAAAACAACCATTGATAACGTACAAACGCTGTCCAGTCTTGTGAATATTGAAACAGATCGGGTATATATGTTTTGGCAAGTTGGTAAGAGCGAACTATGGTTTTTAATTCTCCTCGTGCTATATATAAATTAATATTGCATAGATTCATAAAAATTGCACAGTGCACAAAGTCACGTTTTTTTGGGTTTTTTTGATAATTTTTTTTCCACAAATCGCCAATAATGGCAAAATTACGTTCTAATCTGGTTAAAAATTGTTTCTGCTTTGTTTCTTTTTCATGTTCAAATGCACGATAGGGATGTTCGCGAAGCGCGTATAAGAAACGATGTAGGTAGTATACGTCACATACATCAAACATACGAAGCATCACACGTACATCAAACTCAGTTCCATGGGCTGGATCAAAAGGACCTAGTTTTTTAAGAATTTTTTTGTTGAAAACACAAAGAGCGGTTGGGGGAACTCCTGGGGTACCACGATCATGAAATGTTTTAGCAACATGTGGTTGTCGGATGAGCTTATTTTCAGAAAAAAGAGGCATAACCCATAAAGGATGTAGATCATTGTCTACCACAGTAAGCGGCGACATATATAAATCAGCCGTTGTTTTGCTGATTATTTTACTCCACTCTTCATACCAAGTTGGCGAGATGATATCATCACTTGGGAGAAAAGTCATCCATTCACCACGGGCTTCTTGTACACAAGCATTATAATTTTGCGCCATACCAATATTTTTTTTGTGACGAATATATCGTATATTGGAGTTTTTAAACCGACTGATAAGTTCGGCAGTGGTATCAGTTGAGGCATTGTCAAGAATGATAACTTCATATGGCTGTACTGTCTGTGCGGCTATAGATTTGAGGGTATCTACAAGCAGGTCGGCTCTATTGTAAGTAGGGATGCAGATTGAGATGTGAGGAGGCATACAATTTTAGTTAATAGGTAAAAGTGAAAAGGTAAAAAGTATTGGATATTAGTAATGTTGTTTTTGCAATTTTGCGATAAGTGTTTTGAAATCCCCAAAAATGATTTGAGATGTGACTGGAGCTTGGTAAATAGTTGCTGTTTTTTTTCGCCAGCGAAGTATTACAGGTATTTTGAGTATGCCCTGCAAAAGTCCTTTCCACACCCACAAAGACATAGCTTTTTTTGATGAAAACAACATGCCAACTGATAACATCAACCAGGTCAATATATAAAGAGGTAATACCCACCAGTAAAATGCTGACAGATTTTTGACAAGCATGATGAGCATATTTTTTGTTCCTTCATAATAAACACGATGTTCAGTTTTTTTATTCAGACTACTTTTTTGTAAATGGGTCACATATACGTCTGGTAGCAACAGGATGCGGCGACCTGTTCGCCACACACGCCATGAGATATCGGTGTCTTCCGCATATATCACAAATTGTTCATCATACCCTTCAATTTTTTCAAACAATTCTCTACTCATTGCCCATGCTACCCGTGTCCCAAAGATTTCAACAGGCTGCGAAGATGTATAGTGAGTGGCAACATTGTATGGGAGACCGAGCCAGGAAAGATGGTGTCCTGTGCTTTCGATATTTCCATCAGGTTTTAGGAGTACGGCTTGAGTCATGCCTATCGTATTGTCGTTCGCTAGTGGTTCAATCAATCTTTTTATTGTGTCAGGTTGTATACGAGCGTCAATATCAAAATACACTATAAATACTCCTTTGCTTTGATTTGCAGCAAAATTACGTGCATACGTTGCTCCTTTATTTTGAGGAAGTGAAATGCAGCGGACATTGACAGGCAGACGAAGAGTTTTTAATAATTTTTTTGTATCATCAGTCGAGCCATCATCGATGATGGTAAGATCATAGTCTACTCCATCGGTTTTTTGTACATTCTCTATAAATGGCTTGATATGAGATACGCTGTTATATGCTGCTGATATGATAGACACACGTGTCATAGTGATATGTGTTGAGGGCTTGAGATAAGCTCCTTAATAGTGCCAATGAAAGCTCCCAGATTACTGATATCTCCTGTTCGTAGAAATGTATACGCATAATAACAATTTTGCAGCAATATATGTACCGCAAACCGGGTGCGCGAGTCCACAGTTCCATCATCAAGGTGTGTACGGTAAAAATGGATAAAATTGCGTATTCTGCCCATTGCCTCTCCCCTGCTTCGTGCCACACCTATGCCTACGTGATGTGTGACGGCTGCTTGAGGGTAAAACATAACAGGGTGCCCTTTTTTTCTTATGCGATATGCCATGTCTGGTTCATGATATTCACTCAGTCCGTACGAATAAAAAGAATCAAATCCTCCAAGCGATCGCACCATTTCAGTCCTGAATGCATAATTGCATGCTTCGGCATAATCTACCTCAAATGGTTTTTTATATCGCAATGACTCTTCGAAGTTGGAGCCCAGAGTAAATACACCACTTCTCAAAAAACGGCCAGGCATCCGCATATTTCCTTCATATAAATAGGAAAGATATAACCATTTGATTGGCATTAATAGTGGATTTGTTGTTTTTTCAAGAATAGTAAGTATTCGTATGACGTCTCTTGATTTCTGCTCATCAGCTGGAATCACTGTTGGGCCGGTTACGCCACCTATTTTTGTATTTGTTGTGAGACTATTGATGACTGTTTGCATCCAGGTCTTGCTGACGGTGACATCGTCATCAATACGGGCAAAAAGAGGCGTTTCGATACGCGCAAGTGCGTCATTCATGGCTCCTGTGAGGCCATATCTTTGCTGCTTAATAATCTGAGTATTGCTTAGGTTGATTTGAGCCACATCCAGTTTGTCTTTCGCGATAAGGAGAATTGTGTATTGATCCCTGATGCCATGTTCGTGGATACTTTGAAGACAACGTTGCAATACCTCACTTGAACGACTTACCGGAATGCATATGGTCAAACTTGGAGACATGTTTGTATGTAAAAATCATATAGATTATCAAACGACAAGATGATGTCAATTACGTTGTATGTACATTGTGTAATAATTCTCATATGAGATGAAAGGTCACTCGTCTTGGGTAAGCAATGGATAAGGATATGTATCTGCCTCATGCCATTCAGTATCAGCATAGCTGAGAAGCGATGCGTGTCGAGTAAGGCTTTTGAGAGCATGAGCGATATACGGTCCTGTTTCTAGTCTTACGTATTGATCTTTTTTCGCATCCAGCACCAGGTGCGTCTGTTCCCCCGTACGTACATCAGCAAGCATCACCTCCACTCTTCCAGTCACTATACCAAACCATTCGTGCCATTTTTTGTGATAGTGATTTCCTCGCACCACACCTTTTTTGTTAAAAGTAACAAAATAAATCTGACCAAAATGTTTTTTTGCATCGTTGAGTTCTGACTCTTTCAAATACACAATAAGGTCTCCCCGTTTGTCACGTATTTTTTTAAAATTACTGATGTGATAGTCCACTAAAAATAAAAAGACTTTATAATAAATCAAATTATAATCAATGCCGCCTTCTATGACTTCAGACAAAATACGTATTGCTCATATTACGGCACTGCTTCCGGCTGGTCACTATTCAGAAATTCTCACTAATGCATCATACCGGTATGCCTCTTCATTAACAACAGTGGTGTATGCCGATAGAAATAAAGCAAATCTAAAACTTTCACAAAATGGCGATGTACGGCTCACTTGGCGTAAAGGATGGAAATTTTTTTACGATGTATATCGTGCATTAAAAAAAGACAAACCTCAATTGATTCATCTTCAGCACGAGTTTAATATGTATGGTGGTCTGTTTATTAACCTATTTTTGCCATGGTTCTGTTTTTTTCTCAGAATGATGATTGCACCAGTGGTTGTCACCATTCATGGAGTTGTTTCGCCAGTGCAAATCAATAACGATTTTAAACATTTTTTTTCTATTTCTGTATATATACCTTTGTGGGTATTAAAATGTTATTTTTTTATATTTTATTCAGCGTGGCGTTTCGGAGGATCTGAATTGATTTGTCATACAGGCATGATGAAGCATATACTGATCGATTCATATCATATCCCTGAAGCAAAACTCACAGTGATCCCGCCGATTGTCCCTGAAAAAAATAAATGTGCATCTATTACGTCAGAACAGATTTTTTTATACTACGGTTATCTCGTCCGAAGAAAAGGACTTGAGGAGTTGTTACGGGGATTTGCACATTTTATTCAAAAGCATCCTGGATATCGACTGATTCTGGCAGGAGGAGTCATTGCTGGGCAGGAAAGTGCCTCTCAGGAGTTGAAGTCACTTGTAACAACGTTAAAGATGAGTCGCAACGTAGAGTTTTATGGTTTTGTCAAAACTGAATCAGAGCTGCAGCAGCTCTATGCAAAAGCTGCAGCTATTGTGATACCCGCTCATCTTTCTATAGCAGCGAGCGGGCCGCTTTATCATGCACGAGGGTATGGATCTGCTATTCTAGCGTCAGACTTAGACAATCTGGGGGAAGAAATACGCTTAGGTGATGATGCATATCTTGTTAAAAAGGGAGAATGGGCAAAAGCATTATCCCATATCGCGACAGGGCAAATAAATCTCGTCAATCTCAGAAAAAAAACAGAAAGTGTTGCAAAAAAATATCATGGAAGTGTATTAATCAAGCACTACGAAAAATTGTATAAGAGCTTATTGCAAGACTGATTTTTCATAGTGATTGATATTGACAGGACACCATGTATCTCTTTTTTTATAACATCAATAATTTCGAAGAGGATTTTCAGCCGATAAGCCGAATGGGTATTATAAAGGTTACAAATACTACAAGCCACTATGTCTCCTTTAGTTTCAGTGATAGTACCTGTATACAACGGGATGCCTTTTGTTGACACCTGTTTTGATAGTCTCCTTCAAGAGCCGCCGGATTTGATGGAGATCATTGCAATAGTTGATAAGTCGACTGACGGGTCATATGAATATCTTCAGAAGAAATATAAAAAAAGTAAGCAGTTTCATTTGTTGCGGCAAATACAGCGAGGCGGGACTGTGAAGGGCATCAATATGGGAGTGGCAATAGCAAAAGCTCCCTATCTTTTTATTGTGGGTCAAGATTCCGAAGTGATGCCAGGATGGGCTGAAAAAATCAGTTTTTTTTTCAAAACTCATCCAATGGCCGCAGTTGGACAAGTAAAAATGCTTAAGACTGGCACAAATGAATATGATTATGCAGGTGATTTTATCAGTCCATTTGGATTTCTGGTTGAGCGAGCACGTGGTGCAGTAGATAGAGGACAATATGATAAAACGGCAGCAGTTTTTTCGGTAAAAGGAGGGGGTATGATCGTCAGACGTGATATATACCAGCAATTAGGCGGTATGGACGCAACATATTTTTTTGGATGGGAAGAGCCTGATTTTACGTGGCGATGCTGGATGACAGGGTATGAAGTGTATTTTTTTCCGGATGTTACCCTGTACCACGCATTTGGTACGAAAAAAAAAGAAGCCCTGCAACAATACTATCTAAGAGAAGCGAATATTTTTTATCATGGATGCAAAAATCATCTCACTTCGCTTATCTCATTACTTGAAATAAAAAATGCATGGTGGATGGCGATATTTGTATTTTCAATATACGCATTTCTGAGTTTACTGTTTCTTTTACATGCAAAATGGCACAAGTCGTTAAGTATATTAAAAGGACTTATATGGGTTGTTGTCCGTGTTCCGTTTATCTTGAAACGTAGAAAAAAAATGCAACAAATACGAATAAAATCCGATAGTGAAATCTTTGAAAGAGTAGGTGTCAAACAATCCCTCTTTTATTATGTAGGTAAAGCAATTGCATACGTGCAAGGTAGAGCTTATTAGTCAGCGTAATTCATATGCGTGATTTACTGCAGAAGGTTATAATTTGATATGTCTCCGCTCGTTTCCATCGGTCTTATCACTTACAACCGTGGCGATATATTGCATGCTGCCATTGATCAATTACTCTCACAAACATATTCCCATATTGAACTCATCATTTCTGACAATGCATCAACTGATAATACTCAAGCTGTATGTGAAGCATATATGCGCAAAGATAAACGAGTTAAATATGTTCGTCAAAAAGAAAACATCGGTATGTATCGCAATTTTAATTTTGTCCTGCAAGAGGCAAAAGGAATGTATTTTTTATGGGCAACAGATGATGATGAATGGCAACCCGATTTTGTAAAAACACTGGTCAACCTCCACAAAAAATATCCACAGGCAGTGGTTGCTGGATGCAATTATCAATTGACGAGTGATAGTCAGTATTTTGATGTAGATTATCATTTTGATGAGTATGCTGGCCATCTCGCTTCGATAAAAAACTGTATGGCTACAGGTCCGATCATCAGTTATGGACTTCACAAGACTACAGTTTTACGAAAGACGGGAGGATTTTATTATTACCCTTGGTATATCCCCGCAGGAATCGGAGAAAGTTTGCTTGTTTATCGTGTTTTATTGCAGGGTGGTGTCGCTTTTTGCAGGCAGAGATTGTGGCGCAAGAGAGATTCGGGCTATAGTTTTGAGCGTTTCAATGTATTAAAAGATGGTGTTTTTCAACCTCATATTTGGAGGAGAGTAATTCGTTATTTGAAACTGCCGCTTTTATTTCACTATGATCTTGTGGTGATGCTTCGCGATTCATGGATTGCTTCGTTTAGCTTTTCTCAAAAAGTAGTCCTCACCTGGTGGGTGATCGATATGCATATCACCTTTTGCTTCGAGTATATACAAACAATCTTAAAAGGCGGATTTATTTTTTTGAAGAGTCGTTTTGTACCTTTTTGATAGCCATGAGTGCCGCGGCTTTTTCAGGTCGACTATGTGTATATGTTATTTGCAATAGTTCAGAAAGCAAAAAGCCTGCCAAACGATGAACAGTATACTCATGTTGTTCTTTGCGGAGGAAGCGAGGGCCCAAAATACCGTGCACATCATATCCTCGCGAAGTAAAATCTTGTGTTGACCAACCTGATTGATGGTTTTGAAGTGGGTTATCCTCTTCTTTCTGGTGCATAAAGCCATTTGGCGTACATATAATTATTTTTTTACGCGCGATAAGCTCCATTTGTTTCATCAGTTTTATACCTTCAGATTTAGTGATGTGTTCAATCACGTCAAAACATACCACCGCATCAAACGAGTGAGGTTTAAAAAAATTTGATAGTTTATTTACATCCCCGTAAACATATTCATGATGAGTGGCAAATTCTTTTGCTTTTTGAATGGTATTTGGGTTGAGATCGATTCCGACTGTATATGCGCAATCGACATACGAGACAGGAGAACGCATGCCACATCCAACATCCAAAATAGATTGATATCCCTTAAGTTCTTTTTTGATTTGAAGAATGTAGGAAAATATTGGGGGATGCCAACTGTCGATTAGTAGACGTTTTTTGCGGATGATTTGTTTCATATGTTTCTCAATAATTGATTGAATTTTAATATGACATGAAAAAGAACTACACAACAATAACACCCGCACAAGAGTGCAACGGCTATCGTATTTAATAACATCATATCTGAAATACTGTGTACGATGGTAAGCAATACGCAAATGTATATACCGGTAAAAATTGGCAAGATGTAGGTGGCCTTATGCATGCGTGTCAAAAAATAATTGTGCAAAAATGTACTCATCACTAGACCTGTACCAAAAAGCGCAGCCCAATCTCGATATGGAACAAGCGGAAAATATGAATAGCCATAAAAAACACGGATAAATGTTTCTCCATACGTGCGGTATATCCAAAATATGCCCGATCCCCCAATAGCGATCAGAGTCAGGAATATGATAGAAATCAGATCGTGCAGATGGTTGTGTGTTTTTTTTGTGAAAAAAATATAGCTGAGTGTGAGTACGGGCCCTGCAGCAAATAAAATCAGCCGAGCGCTCATCGCCCAAACATTATAGAGTCCGATTTCGCCCGCACTGAGCTTCCAATTCAACACAATTGTATCTACAGAACTCAAAAGAGATGTCGAAGCAACGGTGACGACTAAAAGGAGAGTATCTTTTTGAAGCAAAGTTTTTTGTATAGAGTATTTTTTGTCTGAGATTGATACATCTTTTTTATTCTGTACTCGTTTTCGAAAGAGAAATACTATCATTCCAAATTTGCATAGTGTCGAAAGATCATATGCGAGAATTACTGCGATCACCGGAGGGATGCCAAATACACTCCCCCACAAACCTCCCAGTTTTATACCTACTGATAATAAGCCGATGAGCGCCGGGAGGAAAAAAATTTCAAGTCCCATAAGAAGCGAGTCGTATACCACGGCTATTACGGTAATCCCAAGCAAAAACATGAGAGAGTATGCGCTGTACCAGGGTAAATTAAAAATATATGGAGAAATCGGGATGAGAATCCAAAACAATACGAAGCCAAGTCGGTATTTTTTAAGTAGTCTAAACAGTGTGTGTTCTGTTGAAATGGCAAAGGTATATGGGTCGTCTTGAGTTGTCCCCATACGCTGAATCACGAGGAGAGATGCCACCGAAAAAGGAATGTTAAGTACGGCTTGATAAGCAAATAGTGTGGTGATTTCTCCGTATCCAGTCGGGCCTAGATAGCGACTTGCCAACATATTAAACAGATAGTTCATACCGCCCATGAGCAGATTTGCGAACAAAAGAAAAACCCCGCCGCCTATATACGGATTATCTGCAGCTTTTTTAATAAGGTGCCTCATGCAACCATAATATTCTCAAGGAAATTGTGTATAGTAAAGTGTATGTCAAAAAAACATCGTAAAAAACATATTGAAAATGAGTCATTAGAGGCTCCAAAACAGTATAATCGTATAGAAAGGATTAGCATTCATGCGATTTTAGTTTTACTTGTGATTATTGTGTACGCCAATACATACAATGCAGCTTTTGTATCTGATGACACCTATGGAATATTGAACAATCCTCTTGTGTTTCAGTGGTCTTCAGTGACATCTCAACTTTTTCGATTTCTACAGCCACTTATTTATTTTTTGATGAGCAATATATTTGGCCTAGTGCCATTTGCCTTTCGTGCCTGGAATATTCTCGCCCACATTGGTACAGTCCAGCTTATTTTTGTTGTAATGTCAACACTTTTTACACCAGTTGTTGGTTTTTTTGCTGCCGCGCTCTTTGCCGTTCATCCGATTGCAATAGAATCTGTGACATGGATTTCGGGAGGTACTTTTTCATGGTTTACTTTTTTTATGATGTCAGCTTGGTATTTTTATATGAAAAGAAAAAATCATAAGGGTTGGTATATAGCTTCCATTTTGTGTTATTGGTTAGGGGTGATTTCTGGCGCTCCAGCAGTCGTTTTTTTCGGAGTTTTTTTCTTATATGAATGTATTTTTGGACAATTAAAAAAGAATTGGCATTTACTCATCCCTTTTTTTCTGCTGTCTACCATATACGGTGTTATGTTGATTTTGGGTACCGGAGCACGCGAAACAGCATTTCGCGAACAGCATTATCAGACAACACAGTATTACAACTGGTTTCTTCAGATGCCGGTCGCCATCACCACCTATTTTCAGATATTTTTCTGGCCGGCAAAACTGTCACTGTATCACTCTGAGCTTCAATTTACCACGGCTCAGTTTGTAGTTAAGGTGATTGGTTTGATCATATACATTGCTGCTTGTATCTTCACTTTTTTTAAGCACAAAAAATATTTTTTTCTGCTTGCACTTTTTTTCATTGGTCTGGTGCCAACACTCACGCCTCAGACTGTTCACTGGGTCACAGCCGAGCGATATGTGTATATGAGTATGATAGGAATTGTCACGCTGGTAGCGCTATTGCTTGCCAAGATACCACGCCGATTTGAGCTGGGGATGTACCTCTTATTTGTAGCGTTTTTAGTAGGATTTACCGTCCGATCCATCGTGCGCAATGTTGATTGGAAAAATGAGGATAATTTATGGATTGCAACAGCCAAAACATCACCGTCTGACCCAAAGACTCACAACAATCTTGCTGACGTATATATGAGACATAAAGATTTTAAAAAAGCTGCGGAAGAGCTGATTATTGCTATTAAAATAAATCCAGGATATGCAGATGCCTATCACAATCTCGGCAATGTATATCAGCAGGTGGGACAAGTGCAGCCCGCACTTCAGATGTATCAGCGGGCACTCCAGATAAATCCCAGACTCTGGCAGACACATCAGAATCTTGCCTCTTTATATTTTGGAATGAATGATTTTGAAAAAGCAGCGATTCATATGAAAGCCGCAGCCGATATGCAGCCATACTCCGCGCAGTTGAGAGCATTTGCAGGTTTTATACAGTTGAAGGGAGGCAAAAAAGCTGAGGCTATAGTGTCATTTGAGCAGGCGCTCAGACTTGACCCTCAAAATCCGGTTGCACTTTCGGGATTGGTCGAAGCACGTAAATAACTGCTGTATAATAAGTACATCTTAAATTCTTTCATCAATGACTAACGGTGTCACTTCTTCACCTTTTTTTTCTATCATCATCCCCTGTCGTATCATTTCATCATACCTTATCGAAGAGACACTACCCGCACTCGCGGCACAAGAATATGACGATTTTGAGGTGATCGTGCTTGCTGATACGCGCACTGTTTCAGAAGAGCGTTTGCAGCGTGATTTTCCGTGGTTGCGTTTTGACCATGAAGTAGAGGGTCAAAAGCCTGGTGTAAAAAGAGATTATGGAGTGAAGCATGCTCGTGGTTCGGTCGTGATATTTTTAGACGATGATGCTTGGCCGAAAAAAAACTGGCTTTATAATGTCAAAAAACGACTGAACAGTGACAATACTATTCATGTATTAGGAGGACCTGGTATGATGCCACCTCGGGCAACATTGTGGGAACAGATGATCAATGCAGTGTTGATTTCGTCACTGGGAAGCGGTGGGTATGCATATAGATTTATTCCTGTAAAGGAGCGGTATGTTGATGATTTTCCCTCAATGAATATGATTGTAAGAAAAGAAGTTTTTGCAAAGGTTGGCGGTTTTCAGACAACTTATTGGCCTGGTGAGGATAGTAAGTTCTTAAATGCCTTGTATAAAAAAACAGGTATACGGCTTTTTTACGATCCTCAGGTACAGGTGTATCATCACCGGCGTTCATCATTGACAGGTCATATACATCAATACGATCAGTATGGTTACCACCGGGGCACTTTTTTTGCTCAAGGAGATGAAAATTCGCATAGTCTTACGTATGCAGTTCCTGCCTTATTTTGTATATATCTTGTAGTGATGACCATCGTGTTGATTCTTCAATTGATGTTTGTTTTCTTTTCAATGCAGCTTTTTGTAGCGTTTATGATCCCCATTGCAGTGTATGTATTGCTTTTATGTTATGAGTTTGTACTGTGTCTTCGGAGAACGTATCATCCTGTCGTGGCGCTCAGTCTTTTTTTCTTCATACCACTTACTCATATCGTCTATGGTCTTGCCTTTTTACGCGGAGTTTTGCAGGAAGTAGTCAAGAAAGTACGATAGCAATTTAAACTTCCAATGTAATCCCTTTTATAGTACACGTATTTGGTATCGTGCCTTCTGAGTTATTTACGTCCACAATAGCACCAGTAATGATATCGTGTCCTTTTACAACCAATGATTCGGTTGTGACCAATTTAGGTCCACAATTGATTCCATATTCATTACATTCAAGACAATGACCGTGATATAGTTCTGATGCTATAGTTTCAACATGATGTTTTTGAACTGGTGGCCAGTGTGTAACAGTCCCTTCTCCCTCATTAAATTGAATTGATCTATTCATATATAGATGTACTTATTTAATAAGTATATATTGTATATTTTTTTGCCACCTATTGCAAATTGAGGGCATCAGAATTACACTATAATTGAACAACATTATTATTTTTTACTTATATGTCAGACCAAACTCATCATTCTTCGGAAATGTCATTACAAAAACTTGAAGAAACTCTGGAGTTGTATTTTGTGAAAAAAGCACCATTTCAACTTCCTTCCGAAGTCAAAGATGCTATCGTGAAGTTTGGTCCTTGGGTGCTTCTGATCCTAATGGTTCTTTCACTTCCTGTTATCATCGCAGCGTTGGGTCTTACTGCTGTTTTTGCGCCGGTGACAACAGGTTATGGTATGATGAGTGGCCGCAATGTATTTTCGTTCATACCTCTTATTCTTACTGTTTTGTCGCTTGTGTTTAATGTCATTGCTCTTCCCGGATTGTTTAATAAAACCATGAAGGGATGGAAAAATGCGTTTTATGCTCAGTTGTTGTCTATTGCTTCCAGCCTTTTATCACTTCAGGTGGGTGGAGCGATCATCTCTGCTCTCATCGGATTTTATATCCTGTTTCAGGTGAAAGATAGGTATAAATAGGTGTAGGGCCTGCCCTCCGAATCGGAGGGTGTTAGCTTTATGGTTGGAGGGGTTTAGTACTTTAGCTGCTCAGCGACTCAGCAAAAAAAAACGTCATTGCGAGGAACGTAGGAATGTCAGCCAAAGGATGATGGGTTCAATAAGAGCTTAACAAGCTTTGACCAAAAGCAATTTGAGTATCCGTCATCCCGAACTTGATTCGGGATCTCTTAATCATTTTACCTGGTTTTTTATCCATCAGGTAGGAATTTGATTCAGCATCTCAGAGTAAAAGAGAAAAAAAGTTCAGTGAATATATTATGAATAATGGTTTTCACAGAAACCGGCAGGAAGCTCTTGAAGTTCGGTTTTCAGGACGTGAGCCTGTAGTTTCTGATATTCCACTTGATCAGACCGATGCGTCGATTTTGTTTCGGGAAATGCTTGAGCAGGTCTGCAATAATCCCGATCATCCATGCCCACATTATTTGAATAGAGGCGCTCAGCCTTTTTGTTATCCCCTCAATACACCTGATTATGATGGATTAGAAGGAAGTATGCGTATCACAAATGGATCACGTAGCTCAGTTCCAGATGATTGTCGATTGCCAGGATCCACGGCGCATCTTGAGAAATTTCAGGATATGTTGCCATTGGAGATTGATATTGAGTCTACTGAAGTTACCTAAGCATGTATCCTCTCTTGCGGTTTGTCATGATAGGTGTATGATAAATGCCTGTTTTTCGAATTTTTTCACGAAGTCGCTGAATTTGTTTTGTGAGACTCCATTCGTTTCCACCATCTTCGCCATAGAGTAAGCCCATCAAGTCATTTTTTGATACATATTCTCCCCTCTTTTCATACAACGTATCAATAAGTTTCATTTCGTTATGCGTGAGATGTTCGATTTTTATATCTGCCAGATAATATTGACCGTCTTTTTTTGAAATTGCAAGTTTTTTATTCAGTCCGAGTTTTGTCAGAAATATTTCAGCTGTTTGTTGATGTCTTGTTCCGAGTTGATTTATCTTCAGTGAAGCGAGAGTGCGCTGAGAGACAGGATGTATAGCACTGAGCGACGTATGGCGAAGAAGGTAGTCGATAAGATATTCTTTATGTCGCCACTCTTCAGTGTGAATGTCGCTGATGCCCGTTTCGATAAGCACAAGTACTGATACAAATGCATGAATGTATCTTGCGAACAGATTTTTTGCATCATCGTTGCGTATCCACAGATATATATCGTAGCTTTTTTTGTCTTTTTTGAAGTCGAATGAGCACGTAGTTCCATATGGCGTGAGAATGATGTGAATATGTTTGATTAAAGGGAAAATAGTCGGAAATAATATCAAAAAAATGTTTTGTATTTGTTGATCAGACAGTTGAATATTTTTCAGCAGAATGTCGATATTTTTGTTATTTGTATTGGTCTGTATTTGTTTCGTAATATATGAGAGCTGTTTTTCGCTATAGTCGTCTGGATGATATGAGGCGGTAGGAGAGGGTTTGATTTGGCTATAGTCAATGTCCGGAAGATAGACGGTATTTTTGTATGCATATGGCAGGATGATGAAGTGTTGGGCAGTGAAAAATCCGCACATGGCTCCGGCGTGGGTGCCGAGTATCCGCGCTGCATCATGCCGTATGTCGGAGTGAAAGGTATATGTCATTTTCATGTCAAGATGATTTTTGTACGTTTGATATTATATCAAATTATCTTATAGTATTTTTTAAAAAATTATGGCAGAACAAACTGAATGGACTGATGCTCAATGGGATGCAGCAATGACTGAATTAGTTGAGTTTTTCACTACACCCCCCCCAACTAAAAGAGTGAGATTTAGTGGAAATAGTGTTGAAGAATTAAGTAGCTTTATGACGACTGTTTATCCAGGTGATGAAGTAGTTATACCATCGTCTACAGATTTTCTCACCGTTCAAGATCATTTAGCACTTCAAGCTATGGCTATTGGAAGAGAAATCACAGTAAGGTTTGAAAAATAATCCTTTCAAACAGTTGTAATTTGAGATGATGCGTGCGAAAATGAGAGTGTTATGAACACTGTCCGACCTCTCCGAGTCGTAGTCGGCTACCCACCTCTCCCCTCCTCAAAGGGTGTGCCGCTTCTTTCCCAAAATAGACAATTCCAGTTTTTTAATGCCCCTACATATATTTATCCTATGGTGCCAGCCTATGCGGCATCACTTCTCAAATCAAAAGGATACGATGTGTACTGGATGGATGGGATCGCCAGTCAGCAGACCTACGAGCAGTGGTGTGAAGAACTTGCACAGATACAGCCGGATTTTCTCATGGTAGAGACCAAATCGCCCGTCATCCATCGCCACTGGAAGATCATCGCAGACCTCAAAAAACGATTTCCCAAATTGCAACTCGTTTGGGTGGGAGACCACGTGAGTTATCTTCCGTATGAAATTTTTGAAAACAGTCCGGTGGACATCGCGATAAAAGGAGGAGATTATGACTTTGTGATGCTCAATATTCTCGAGCATCTCACCAAAGGGGTACCGCTTGAAGGAGGAGTCTATTGGAGAGCGTCGAATAAAAAGCTAAAAATTAAAAGCGAAAAGGTAAAAAGTCAAAAATTGCAAAATGGCGAAGTCATTTATCATTCCGGCCCTGCATCGCTGAAGCATGATTTGAATACGCTTCCTTTTGTTGACCGCGATTTGACCAAATGGAAACTCTACGCCTATGCAAATGGTAATTACAAATACACGCCAGGTACTTATATGTACTCCGGCCGTGATTGCTGGTGGAACAAATGTACATTTTGTGTGTGGGATCATACCATAAATCCGATCGGTTCATACCGCAGTTTTACTCCAGAGCGTCTTTTTGCCGAAGTGAAACATGTTGTCGATAACTACGGTGTAAAAGAAATATTTGATGATGCCGGCACTCTCTTTGTTGGCAATAAACTCAAAAAGTTTTGCGAGCTTCTGATTGAAAGTGGGTATAACAAAAAAGTGAAGTACGGGTGCAATATGCGATTTAATGCTATTCCAAATCAGAAAATGTACGATCTTATGGGACGGGCCGGATTCCGTTTTATTCTCTATGGTATGGAGTCGGCCAATCAGAAAACGCTTGACCGTCTGGATAAAGGAACCAAGGAAGAAGATGCGATCATCTACCCCGCGATGGCGAAAAAAGCTGGACTTGATCCACATATCACGATCATGCTCGGGTATCCGTGGGAGTCATATGAAGATGCAAAGCGCACGATCGATGTCGCCAAGTACGCGATGAAAAAAGGATATTATGAGACGATTCAGGCGACTATCGTGATCCCCTACCCCGGCACGCCGCTTTATCGCGAGTGTAAGGAAAAAGGATGGCTCCTCACCGAAAACTACGATGATTTTGACATGCGCCGTCCGGTAATGAAGGTACCTTTTCCACACGAGAAGATTCTGGAGCTTGAGCAGGATCTGTATTCAGCTTTTATGACGCCACACTATATTGGGCGAAAGATTGTGGGGATACGCTCGCTTCATGACGCGAAGTATCTTTTTTATATGGCATACAAACTCATCGGGCATCTACTGGACTTTGATCCGTCTCAAAAACCCAATTATGTTTCTTTGACTTTCTGGAAAAATGCGGGTAAAAATCTGCTGCGTCATTTCTCTACTCCACACACCAAAGCTGATGTGGAAAAAGACGCTCTCATAAAGCGTATTGAAGCAACTCTTTCTTAAGCGACTCTTTTAATCTTTTTTAGGATTTAATTCCCTGATAATTACGTTTATGTCGAGGAGTTTTAACACATATTGATTGTGCATTTTATTTTGTGCATTTCCTTTGTAGGATACCCGTATTATTTTATTATATATATCATATGAATCGGTCAGAAAATCTGATTGACGTGGTAGACGCGCTTGTGACCAAACATTTAGGTGGGGCTCGATTTCGTCAAATTGATGCTCGAGAAGGTGTTAATGGACAGCAAGCACTATATAGTGTGAATCTCATGCCGCCTGTTGGATATAACAATGCTGCAAATCTTCAGTCAAGGGCGGAAGAAATTGCCATCAATCAGCCAAAAATAGATGTATTAGCACGGGGAGAATAAAGCCTTGACCATAAAAACCTATAGCATGTTGTATTTTACGCATAAAATGTGTATAATATAATATGTCTCAAATTGAGTCTGTTATAAATACAGCTTTTTTTGAAAACCCAGAACTTCATTCTCACTACGGAGTGATCGACCATGCTATTACTCCAGATGGTAAGCAAGCGCTTCTTAAGAAATATGGCTTTCAAAATGATTCCCGCGGTATCGATATGAGTATGAGTGCTGCAACTGCGACTGGTTTCGCACAACTTGTATTTGCTTTTAACGAACAAAGTAATGCAATGGGAATAAAGACGCCTCGACTGTATGATTGTAAGGCTGTACCTAGGGAAGATAACTCAGGGAGATATATTATTCATACATTGCAAGAGTATCTTCCTGGTGTTACGCTTGATAAGTTGTGGTTATACAGCTTAGAAAATAATGACACTGTTTTGCAACACGAGATTCTAGAAAAGCTACTAGGGGTAATAAATACCAATTTTCATTTTGACCCACCTACTGAAAAAAGACATTTATTTCCTTATAGACCCCGTGAGAAGAAATACTATCATCCTATACTTAATCCGTATGAGGTAGATAACAAAGAAATGGATGAGGTGCTACGTTCGACGCAACTTCCTTTAACTTTTGATATGAAGTTGAATAATTTTCTATTTCATCAGGGGGAAATGTATTATACTGATCTTACTCCACCCTGCTCACTTACTCCTCATGGTAATTCTGCGCTTATGAATTTAAATCCTAATGCACTGAAAGAAGATCCAGGTAGAAAAAAAGGAATGCTTCTTGGGACTAGTGCACAATATGTAAATATTAAGGTGTGTGCAGAACTTGCTGGCACCGCACATCATTTATACCCTGATTGTGGTATTTCACTTTTTGAAAAGTTAATTGCTGATATGCAGTTATATTGCGAAGAAAACTATAAGGACTCACCCGGAATGATAAACGCATTGTCTTACGAAATTCAAAATGGTTTTCCCTTTTATACTGATGCTATACGAAGAAATGAAAGAGTCAGATTTGGTCCACTGCTTGGTATTGAACTCACGGATAAAGAAAAAGAATTAGGCGGTTGGAAATGATGCATATTATTTATGTATAGCGAATTGTGAAATAACAAGATATGATAACCTAGTATTTATCATTTATATTTAAAAATCATGCTCAAGGTAGATTGTTTTGAAAGTCAAATCGTACGTGCGACAGATTTATATTATACAGATGGCACTATTATTGAAATTGATGATGGAGCATTTCATGAAAATGATTTTGGTGGAGCAATATTGCAAGTTTATGATCAGACTGATACGGTTAAAGTCAATATAGGGGGAGCATTTAGAGGTGGACGTAGATGGGGTACAGAGGTACTTCGACAAGGAGAGCATGATTTAGATTCGCTCATTGGTAGTTTGCCAGATCATCAATGTGATCCAGATTTTATTGATGCGGATTTGAGTGATTTGCCTACAGGCCTAAGGATATGTGTCAAATAATTAAGATTACTTCTGATGTATTTAATAATACATGCTTCAAGTGTTTTTGTTTTATTGTGAAGATGAATTTATAAAACAATTACCCGAATCTGTTCTGGCTTAGATGCGCAGAGATCATGGTATCATAGGTGGGCAAAAAAAGTCCCGAACAGTATGATACTGACCTCGTTCTGGACGGGCACCCTGAAATTGCTGAAGATCTGGAGCTTAGAAATAAATTTTTTGCGTTAGGTGCAGATCTTATCCGCAATCTGCCGGAAAAATTATTTGCTGAGCATGCGGCAAAAGATCCAAATGAACGGCGGGCTGCACGTTTGCGCTATAATCACGCTACACAATCGGCATGACTGATGTAATTAAAAATTGTATACAATTTATGCAAACATCAAAAGATGTAGTTGAAGCAATGCTCTCTACAACGGGAACCGAAATTAGTGATCAAACAACTTTTCAAGATTTGCTCGATGCGTATCTTGCGTCGGGAATGGCTCCACAACTGGCTGTCAATTATGCAGCAAATAATGTATCCATTCAAGATTTGCAGACATTAGGAGCAATGAGCCATCATAGTAGTGAATATGCATGGCAAGCTCCTCAAACATCAACAGAATTTGATGAGTAGATTGTCTGGCTTGACTTTTGACTGAGGGGAAAGGATCATGAGAATATGGGTCTTTTTTTTAGAAAAAAAAATTACACTCCTCTTCCCCGTAGGTTGAGTGGGAGTCGTGTTCATCTCATTCCTCTTTATATTATTGTGTATTTTTTCAT